>NZ_JBBMFJ010000001.1:0-229596 GCF_040096075.1 Ventrimonas faecis | reverse complement strand
TAGACATCCGTAACGCTGGAAATGTCATTTTGAGAGATAATCTGTCGAATTTGTTCCTTTGCAAGTGCCATAAAAAATGCTCCTTTTCGATAAAAATTTACATACCGTAATTCTTACCAAAATGGAGCCATTTTTTACCAAAGACACAAATTAAATTACACTACCCAAGTCCAATGCCTTTGATCTTCTTACCTGATTGGATTTTGTAGTTACGATCCCTGCTGCACTTGTATAATATTTCACAAATTCCACTGCGCTGTCCTTTGATGACAGCCCATCTATAAAATCCATATACACAAAGGGTTCAATTCCTGCTTTTCTCACTCGCTCCACAATAGATGGCAGCGTTTTCAGGTTTCCACAGAAAATATATGCTAATTTTACCCGGGAAAGGCAAAGATCATCCAGATCTTCTTCTCTACAGAGAGCCGCCATAATAGGGTTCTTTTTTGATGATTTGCGTGCCGCCAGGTAACCATTTATAAAAATTAACTTGTCTAATTTCCATGCCTTAATTGAAACCTTCCCCTATAAATGTTAAAATTAATTACTATCATGATATGTAAGGATCCATTTTTTGAAGAAAAATGAGCGGAATAAAAGGTAAAGATTATGTAAGAATGATATGAATCCCCCTATAAATCTAATTACATTTTTGAAATGTAGGGAATGGTGGAGAAGGGTGGCAAAAAAAGATAGTATAAAAGGATAGGGAGAGTATGTCAGAGTTTTCAGAGGCGATAAAAGCGGAGATTAAAAAATCAGGGCAGACGCTGTTGTATCTGTCAGATGCAAGCGGTCTTTCTCTGGATCATATTTCAAAAATGAGGCAGGGAAAGCGCCTTCCTCAGGATACAGAAAAGGTACGGAAGCTGATTATGGCATTGCAGTGTTCAGAAGATGTATCAAAAACATTATTTTCGCTTTATAAAATAGAGCGTATGGGCAATGAAGAGTGGAACTGTATGCAGGAGATTAAAAAAATGCTGGAATACAGAACCGGTTTTCTGGACATTGCACAGTTAGATATACAAGTAGAGGAAGGAGACTGGGAAGCTCTTCAAGATATCCATGTACTTCACAGCCGGACAGAGGTAATCTCATTTCTTCAAAGAATTCTGCCGCAAAGTGGACATATATTGCGTATGTTTACAGAAGAACTGCCGGAAGCAGTGGTAGAGATACTGGCTCAGTTTTTAAGTCGTCGTGACATATGCTGTGAACATGTTTTTTCGTTAAAGAAGGTCCGGGAACAGGGGGGAAGTCTGTATAATCTTCAGTATATCAACCAGATCATGCCATTGATCCGTTCAGATAGTGAATATATTGCATATTACGATTATGAAGAGAAATGCAATGACCTTCTTCCAAACTGGTTTATTGGAGATAAATGGGCGGTTGGACTTCATAGAAATATGGAAAGCGGTCTGATCGTGTGGAAAGAAGAAAAACTTTCTTATCTTAAAGAGATTTTTGAGAGAAAGAAGAAAAATAAGCGGCAGCTATTACGCTATTTTGCAAATGTGTCTCAGTGGGCGGACTGGATAACTGAAAACAGAAAACGTTATCTTACAGAGCAGGACAGTTTAAATTTCCGTCCTCAGGAAATGAAAAATTATTACATGGAGTATGATCCCTGTCTGATGCGGATGCTTTCAGAAGATATGCTGAAAAATCATCTTCTTTTAGAGGACACAGGAAAGAAAATGGTCCTAGAAAACTGGAGACAGCGCTGCAATCAGCTGGAAAAAGAAAAGGCAGTACACATTTTTACAAGAGAAGGTCTGGAATATACTGCTATGACTGGACGACTGGCAGAAATACCGTCATCGATCTATACGCCTCTTACCAATAAAGAACGCCTGGAAGTGATGGAGAATTATCTGGAATGGATGAAGCTTCAGGATGGGGAAGTATATATGTTAGATGAAGGTCAGGTAAGTCTTCCAAGAGGAATTTTTGTTTATTCTACTGTTTCCATGGTAGACAATGAGATCACTTTCTGCATTGGAGCAGACGGAGTGGCCTATTGTTCCATTTATGAGCAGGGGGTGGCAGAAAAACTGAACCATTTCTGCCGGATGATTGAAGAAGGAGAAATGGTTTGCTCCAAAGAAACATGTCTTAAGATCATTAAACAGCAGATTGAATATCTGCAGGAAGAATTAAAAAAAGAACTGAAAAAATAACTGAAAAAATAACTGAAATTAGACAGATGATCCTGAAGAACGAAATGATTATCTGTCTAATTTTTATGCCCTGATTGTTGGAAAATACAGGCAATGATAAACTATACTTTAGAATTTGTCGAAAAAAATATGTAAAGCAGATAAATCATCAGGGGGCGTCATATGGTAAAAAAGCAGTTGATCCTGGCAGACCGGGATGAATTATATCTCACCAATCTATCCAATTATTTTATGGAAAAAAATCCACAATTGGAACAGAATATATTCACAAAAAAAGAAAAATTAATAGACTATCTGGAAAATGGAGGTTCTGCGGATATCCTGGCAGTAGATGAAGGCTTTGCAGATGCAAAACTGCAGGCTCTTGCAGCTGATATGACGAAGATTGTTCTGTCTTCTTCTATGGAACCAGTAGAAGGATACGAAGTTGTAAAAAAATATCAGAAATCAGAAAGCCTGTTAAATGAGATTTTACTAAAATACGCAGAATCTACGGGAAAAACAGATGTGATCCGTGGAAAAAGCAATACCAGGGCAGTTGTTTTTTACAGTCCAGCAGGAGGAAGCGGAAAAACCACCCTGTCACTGGCTATGGCATCTGCCTGCGGGGCAGCGGGATTTCGCACATTTTATCTTAATTTAGAAGAAATTGACTCTGTAAAAGGAACGCTGGCATCTTCTGCTGGTACTCTTTCTGATGTATTTCTTGCGTTAAAGACAAAAGGTGTGAACGTGGGTGTGAAGCTGGCAGCCTGCGCAGTACAGGAACGGACCGGCGGTTTTTATTATCTGTCCGGTGTAGAAAGTATATCAGAATATGAAGAGATCACGGGAGATGAGATACGGCGCCTTGTAGAGACTATATGTAGCCTTTCCGAGTATGATGTGGTTATCATTGATGTTTCTTCCAGTTTTTCAGAAAAGACCCTTGCTGTATTAAACGAGGCAGATATCGTATTTGCGCCAGTGCTTTCAGAGGAAAGTTCTATTGCAAAAATGATCCGTTTCTTAGATGAAGCTTCATTGCACGAAAAATACAACGGAATATTTAATAAAATGACTCTTGTGGTAAACAAGTCATCTGTTTCAGGAGTAGGAAAAGAATTGTTGGAAAGTGGGTTATTAAACCATATTCCATGCAGCGGTGCAGTAGCAGCATCTCCTGTTTTTAGGAAATACAGTGATATTATCCGCTCTGGCAGCCTTTTAAGACAGACTTTAGATCCCATGATCCAGACCATTTTTAAAGAGCAGGGAGGTCAGAGTCTATGATCGAAGATATGCAGCAATGGATCCGCCAGATCCGTGAGATCGTGTCAAACCGTCTGGATCTGACCCGCAACATCAGCGATGATGAGATCCGGGAAGTGATATCGGATATTGTAATGGAGCAGTCCAGACAACAGTATATGAGCCTGAATGAGAAAAAAACTCTCATGGAAGGCGTATTTAACTCCATGCGTGGCCTGGATGTATTGCAGCCATTAGTAGATGATCCAAGTATCACCGAGATCATGATCAATGGCCCCCATAATGTGTTTGTGGAGCAGAATGGCAGACTTTATAAGAAAGATGTCAGCTTTGGAACCAATGAAAAACTGGAAAATGTTATTTTGAATATTGTATCCAAGGTAAACCGTACTGTAAATGAGGCTAATCCCATTGTAGATGCCAGATTGTTAGACGGCTCCCGTGTAAATGTGGTGCTTCCGCCTATTGCATTGGACGGCCCTACAGTGACTATTCGAAAATTCCCGGAAGATCCTATGACTATGGAAAAGCTGATCTCCTATGGTTCTATTACTCCGGAGGTGGCAGAGCTTTTAGACCGCATGGTACGGGCAAAATATAACATTTTTATCAGCGGCGGCACTGGCTCAGGAAAGACTACCTTTTTAAATGCTCTTTCTAACTATATCCCAAAGGATGAGCGAGTTATTACCATTGAGGACTCTGCGGAGCTTCAGATCAAAGGTGTTGCCAACCTGGTGCGTATGGAAACCCGAAACGCAAATATGGAAGGAAAAGGAGAGGTGACGATCCGTGATCTGATCCGTTCTTCCCTTCGTATGAGACCGGAACGTATTGTAGTTGGTGAGGTCCGCGGCGCAGAAGCACTGGATATGCTTCAGGCTATGAATACAGGTCATGACGGTTCCCTTTCTACAGGTCACTCTAATTCTACAAAAGATATGCTTTCCCGGTTGGAGACAATGGTTATTTCCGGAAATAACATTCCTATTGATGCTATACGGCAGCAGATCGCATCGGCGATTGATATTATTATCCAGCTGTCAAGACTTCGTGATAAATCCAGAAGAACACTAGAGATCACAGAGGTTGTAGATTATGTAGATGGAAAATTTATATTAAATCCTCTTTATAAATTTGTAGAGCATGGAGAAGACAAAAATGGCCGCATTATAGGCGGGCTGGAACGGACGGAAAATCCTATGAAGAACACTTATAAATTCCATATGGCGGGATTGTCCGATAAAGTTTAGCGAGGAGTAATGTATGTTTGGAAAGAAAAAACAGGCAGAAGAAATGGTACTGCGGGAAGACGGACTGACAGATTATGACGTTTATGTTATGACAAAGTCAGAAAAAATGTTCACCATTGTGGTGGCAGCGATAGCTTTGTTTGCCGTTGGATATGTGTTTTACCACAGTTTGATTCTGTCGGCATTATTAGCGCTGTTTGCAGTGAAAGCGCCGAAGATCAGGACCAGACAGATCATTGATAAAAGAAAAAATCAGCTGTCTTTGCAGTTTAAGGATATGCTGTATTCCCTGTCATCTGCATTATCAGTAGGAAAATCTGTTGAGACCGGTATCAGGGATTCACTTCAGGATCTGCAGGTCATTTATCCAGATCCGGAGACAGATATTTTAGTGGAGCTGGGGCTGATCCTTCGGGGACTGGGAATGAACAATACCATAGAAGATATGTTTGGACAGTTTGCCGAGAGAGCACATCTGGAAGATATTGATAATTTCGTGGATATTTTTGTTACCTGTAAGCGCACCGGAGGCGATCTGATTGAGGTTATGCGTTCTACTTCTAATACCATTGGTGACAAGATTGAGGTAAAACAGGAGATTGAGACTATGATTTCCGGTAAGAAATACGAATTTAATTTCCTTATGATATTGCCTGTGATCATGGTATTGTTTCTGACACTGACTTCCGGGGACTACATGGCGCCTGTGTTTACAACCATTGTAGGCCGGATTGCCATGACGGCAGCTATTGCTATTTTCGCGTTGGCGTACGTAGTTGGTTCCAAGATTATGAAGATCAACATTTAAGGGAAAGGAAAGAGGAGTGACAATATGATCTTAAAGATTTTTTCAATCCTGATCTGCGTTATATTTGTAGGAAACTTCCTTCTCTGTTATCTCAGGTCTAAAGGAAAATATGACGAGTACATGGAGTATGTGGACAAAGAGGAATATGGGCTGAAGGATTTTATCCCCCTGGGTCTTTTGAAAGCGGAAAGCATCTGGGCGGAAAAGATAATGCCCATGCAGTTAAAAACAATCCTGGCTTCCCACAATAATCAGGTATACCAGAAGGTTCTGGAGCTCCATGGGCCAAAAGATGTGGAGTTTTATTATTACATCCACAGCGGATACCGGCTGGCAGCAGCGATCCTTGCATCTGCAATGGCAGCGATCATGGGAATGATCATGTCCGTGCAGGGAGATACCAGCAATGGGGCGCTTTTAAGTGTGATCGCCATTGCGGCAAATTTTGCGGTGCCATTTTTAGTAGATACCAGCTTAAAGGAGTCTATAGAGAAACGCCGCCGTTCCATTCAAATGGAATTTCCAGAATTTGTAAATAAGCTGACACTTCTGGTAAACGCAGGCATGACCATTTCCAAAGCCTGGGAAAAGATCATCAATGAAAATACGAAAGAACATATCTTGTATGATGAAATGAGGTATTCCTTAATGGAGATCAAAGCCGGTAAACCAGAAGCAGTTGCCTATGAAGAATTTGCAAGACGATGCCGTGTAAAAGAAGTGACCAAGTTTGTGTCCGTGATCGTTATGAACTTAAAACGAGGCGGTTCTGAGGTGGTTCCTGTATTAAAGGCACAGGGAAATGAATGCTGGGAAATGCGAAAGAATGCAGCCAGACAGTTAGGAGAGGAAGCAAGTACCAAGATACTGATCCCATTAATGATCATGTTTATGGGGATTGTACTGATCGTATCTACACCGGCGGTTTTGAGTATGACTTCTGGAATGTAGGAGTGTAGTGAAAAAATAGTTAAATTTATCCTGCAAAAGGGTATTTTTATAAAATTTATGAAGGAGGCAGAAGTATGGAAATGCTGAAACGCTTTTACAGCGAAGAAGAAGGAATGGGAACTGTAGAGATCGTTATGATCATTGCAGCTCTGATGTGTATTGCGCTGTTGTTCAGAAAACAGGTATATCAATTTGCAAACAGTATTATGAAACAGGTATTTGATAAGAATCTGGTAGAAAAACCAGGTTTGAGTTAAGTAGATTAGTTCTAAAAAATATGGCTGTCTAAGATACCAGGCGTAAGTTTCGCCTGGTATCTTATAAAACAGTTTTGTTCTCAGGAGAACAGATATGCAAAATAAGCAAAAGTCATCAGGCCTTTTATGGGCCAATCTGAAACGTAAAAAAGACCAGTTAAAGCAACAATTAAAAGAAAATCAAGACGGCTATCTCACCATAGAGATAACCATTATATTTACTTCGTTATTTTTTTCGCTTCTGCTCATGCTTTTTATGGGAATGATCCTGTATCAGGAGGTAAACGTGCAGAGCCTTGCAATACGTACTTCAGAGAGAGGTTCTGTGATTTATAGCTCCCGTGTGTCAGATATGACAACCGGGGAGAAAACATTAGCTGATTTTAAAATAAGGGATCCTTACCGGAATGTTCCCTTTATGGATAATGGAAATAAAAAGGAATACAAAACCCTTTTAAATACATATGTAGACAAAAATCTGGGAAGATACAGCATTTTAAACGGCGTCATAAATAACCAGAATGATTATGTGACTATAAAAGATAATCTGCTTTCAAAAAAGATTATAGTGAGCATTAAGGCGGGTTATACAATGCCTGTGGATTCAATACCTAAAATGTTTGGACAGAGCGGCCTTTTCGATGTCAACACCACCGCCATTTCCGCAGCAGTAGACGCGCCGGATTTTGTCCGCAACGTGGACATTGCCACAGATGTATTTAAACAGACGAAGCTTTTTGGAACAGTGGATAATGGTTATGGAAAGATAAAGGCAGCCATAGAGAAAATAAGAGAACTGCTGAAGTAAAAAGTACTTAGCATAGAAATACATGTTCGGGCATGAAATTGTTCGGGGAACGTGAGAGAAAAACGGGGGGAAGAGTGGATGAAGTTTTTTGAAAATAAAAGGAACAGAGGAGCCGTTTCTATTTTTCTGGTGATAATCCTGCTTCCTACTATGCTGTTATGTGCAGTTCTTATTGACGGCAGTCGCGTAGCCAGCGCCAGAGCCATGACCCAGGAGGCAGCGGATCTGGCGGCTACCAGCGCCCTTTCCGTTTACAATCAGAAATTAAAAGACGATTATGGTCTGTTTGCAGTAAAAGAGCCGGACAAACTGGAAAAGATCTATAAAGAAAGCCTGGAAGCCACTTTACTGGCATCCGGGCTTTCAGAGGATGAGGCTTATTCTGAAAAGCTCTGGGGAATTATGAAGGATACAGTAGGGCTGAATAATCCTTATGAGGGGAAAAACTTCTTAAATCTCTATGATTTTAAGGTAGACAGCTGTAAGGTGGAGCCTAAATACCCCCTGGCAGAAAAAGATGTCCTTCAGAACCAGATGGTAGAATACGCAAAATACAGAGGCATTTATATTATGGCAGACCGTTTTGGCATTCTGACAGGCAAAGGCTCTGTTAAAGAAACGGCAGAACAGGAGAAAGAGGCCACAGACGTAATGGAGACCAAAATGGATGTGGACGAAAAAAACGGGGATGCAGATAAAAAAATAGCGGAATTGATGAAATTGGTGGAGGAGCTGAATCAGGCAGTATATATGGCTGGTGTTATAAAAGAAACATATCTGGAAGATCTTCCGGCTTATATGGAAAAGGTGAAGCTGGAAAATACAGATATAGAAGGGGATTATAACAGCAATGATGTATCGGAGCTTAAAGGAATCCATCGAACTGTTTCTTCTGATCTGCAGCGATGCCAGATTCTTGCAAAGGCGGTGCTAGACCAGGCGAAAAATACAAAGATCAGCCTGGAGCAGGCAATTACCCGGTTAGATGATTTTAAAGAAGGGCAGGAAGGAAGAGGGGAAGAAAATGAAACGATTGGTGGTCTTGTAGAGGATGCCCAGACGGACCGTTCTTATTATCAGGATACTTGTATGGCGCGGGTCGATGAGCTTTTAAATGACAAAAGACTGGAGCAGCTTGCTGCAGATGAATACCTGGGAAGTCGCATGAGACAGACTATGGGGCAGATTGAACGGGCTGTTGAGAAATATGCAGATGAAATAGAAGAAAATGACAGTGACTCAGAAGGAGAAGATGGGGAAACTGAGGAGGAAGAAATCCTGGAATATTATTATTACTATCTGGATATGACGAACAGGGAAGAAGATGCCCAGACGGTAATAAATGGCGGAGCTGGTCCGAAAAAATATTACCGCCAGGCGGTGACAGAAGTGATCCAGTATTTTCAGGGAAGATCATGGAATGCTGTCAACCCGGCACAGAGCCGGAGCCAAAATTCTGGTCAGGAAGGAAAAATCAATGAAAGTGTGGCCTCTGACCAGTCTGCAAAAGAAGATGAGAGTACGAAGCCGGACAATGGGGAGGAACGGAAGTCCATTAAATCAGAAGATTATAAAGATCGTCCTTCCAAAAGCTATCAGTCCGCTGCGACTCCTGAGCAATTTGGTGGATATTGGAACACAAGCGGAAGCCTTTCAGGAGCTAAAAAGGCATTAGACGGAAGCAAGAACAGTGTGCTTCTTCAATTAGGAGAAACGGCCAGAGATGAAGTTTTAAGTATAGCTTACATGTTTGGAACCTTTAAGACCCGCATGAGTACAAAGCCGGATCTTAACGGAAAAATGTCACAGGAAGAAAAAGACTGCGTTTATATGCCGGCCTGGCGATATGCCCATGAAGATGGGGAGATCGACATGCGTTTTGAACCGAAAAAAGATCGAAAAACAGCTTTGCGAAGTGAGATCGAATATCTGGTCTGTGGCAAACAGTCAGACCAGGAAAACGAGCAGATCATTTACAGGATCATTTTTGCAGAACGTCTGGCCAATAATGTATACGCTATGTATCGGGATAAAAAAACGATCAAACCAGCCTGTGAGGTAGCTGCTTTTGCAGCCAGTATGGCAACGGAGTTTGTGATTCCCGAGAGAGTATTTTTTTGGATCTTCCTTACTGCCTGGGCAACAGCGGAGACAAGTCTGGAAATGCATTATCTTTTAGACTGTGGATACAAGATCCCTCTTTTTAAAAATAACAAAAATATTATTTTAAATGAAATACCTGACGGAGATGGTCTGGTGGACAATTATGGAAGTGTTAATAGCGGAGTATTTGTAACTTATGAAGATTATCTGCTGATTCTACTGCTCATTCAGGGTTCAGAAAAGCGTATTATGCGATCGGCAGACCTGATCGAGGTGAACATGAAGAAGAATGGTGAGGAAAGCTTTTCTATGGACAAGGCATTTACCTATTTAAAGGCAGACTCCCAGATGTCCATTCGATACCTGTTTGGAAGCACTGCTCCTTTTAAATCGGATTATGAAGCAAATGGTGTTACGGGACGGATAAAGTATAACAATACGATCTATCAGGGGTACTAAATTATGAAGCAGAGAAAAAGAAGCGTATTAAAACGAACTGCACAGAAAAGACAAAAGGGCGTGCTGACCATTGAAGCCAGTATTTCCTATTCTATATTTCTTATGATCATCGTGACACTGCTGTACCTTATGCGTGTGGTGTATGCCTATGGCCTGGTGCAGCATGCAGTGAGCCAGACAGCCAAGGAATTATCCATGTATACATATGTGTATCATGTTTCCGGCGCTTCCGGGCTTTATGATGACCTGCAAAGCGCAACTTCCGGACGCAAGGATCAGTTTAATACAGATGCGGAAAGCATTGTGAAGCTGTATGAGATATTAGAAGGCGGAAAACTGGATGAATTAAATGACTACAGCTATGAGGGAAGTACCAATCCAAAAGATATATTAAAAGATGTGATCGGAGCTGTTGCCAATGAAGCAGCAGGAGATGCACACAATCAGGCATGGACCCTGATAGCAAGACCTATGATCGCCGGATACATTGGAGCGGACTCCAAGGGCAATTCCGCAGATGAACGTTTGCAGAAGCTGCGGGTGATCGGGGGCTTAAAGGGAATCGACCTTTCTTCCTCTAAGTTTTTTGAAAATGGTACTACCATTGATATTGTGGCCTGCTATACCATTGATCCCCTTCTTCCTATTAAGATTTTGCCGGAGTTAAATCTGTGCAACCGGGCCACTGTACGGGGAATGAGCGGATCATCCATCTACTGATGATCACAGAGTACAGAATGATCACAGATCTGAGGACAGAAAATGAATGAACTGAAACTTGCAGCTCTTGTTTTTGCAGCTGTGTTAAATGGGATGAAAACAGTATATGGGGTAGAGATATACAAAGAAAAAGAAGAGCCATTCTGGAAAGTATGGAACTGCCGGTGGCTGTATGTTTGTGGGGCTGTCAGCCTGGGAGTTTTTGCCCTTATCTATTATCTTGGAAAAGGACAGATGTATTATCTGCGATATGCAGATCTTTTGTATACCTATCTGTTGTTGGCAATCGTGGATCTTAAGACGCGGATCGTGCCGGATAGAATTTTGTTCCTTTTTTTGACGGGACAGCTTCTTATGGCTGGAGCGGAAGGTCTGACAGTGCTTACAGCCGGGCTTTTAGGAGGTCTTATTTTGGGGGCGGTTGTTCTCCTGGTAGCAGCCACTTCCAGTGAGAAAATGGGAATGGGAGACGGAAAGCTTTTAGCAGTAACAGCTATTGCAGCCGGGTGGAGTTATACCTTGTGTATTTTGTGCATTGCTATGGGACTTTTCTTAATATGCGGGATATGGAGAATATTATTTCGCCATTCGTCCATGAAAGCAGAAATGCCATTTGTTCCCTTTTTATTTCTTGGAACAGTGATCTATTTTATATGGTTTTAAAGGGTATGAAAGGGATATTTAAGGATATTAAAGATAAACGGAGGTAGAGAGTATGTTGTCACAAGTACAGATTTCTTATGAAAATATGGGTGCGTCCAGTTATCTGGCGGCAGCCTTTTCGCCCCAGGCAGGTCTTGTGAATTATCAGCTGGAGATGCTGGCAGCAAATGAGATCAGCCATTTTCTTCCAGTGGCAAAGCGGGTCATGAATGGGGAGACAGTGGCCTATTATAACATTTCTTCTAAGATTGCCTTAAGTCAGATCATGAGCAGAAGAAAACTTTCAAAAATGGAACTGGTCCAGATTTTAAAGGGCTTTTTAAGCGCTGCAGAAGACGGAGAGCAGTATCAGCTTCCAGCAGGGGAAATTGTAATGGAAGCAGATTATATTTTTGTGGATCCTTCTACTATGGAGCCGTCTTTCGTGTATCTTCCTGTAAGCGTGCCTCAGGAAAAAGGGGTAAAGGAGTTAGTGCTTTCTTTTGTAATGGAAGGAAAAATCGAGCTGACAGGTGACAATTTCGTCCAGCTGTTACTGGAAGCCGTGAACAGGCAGCCTTTTAGGCTGGAAGATTTAAAACAGGTATTAGACCAGGTTCAGGGTATGCCACAGAGAGCTAAAAGTCCGGTTCAGGGATTTTCTGGTACTCAGGGCAACATAAATATGGGCGCAGCTGGTGGATTTCCACAGTCAGCATCAATTCCAGGTTCTCAGCCAATTCCATCAGTTCAGACAGCGCAGGTATCTCAGGCAGCTGTGCCAGTCCAGCCAGCTATGCCGGTTCAACAAGTACCACCTGTCCAGCCTGCAAGACCGGTATCAGCTCTAGCATCTGGAGCACCATCTGATAGCTCACTTCCACCAGCGCCTGAAAATAAAAAGGGAAAATTTGGCAAATCGTCCTTGAAGGCACAGAAGAAAGAAAAAGTAAAAGAAAATGCCAAACCTGTAAAGGAAAGCGCAGCTGTAGAAGAGGACGGCTTTGATCCGGAAAAGGCAAAGAAGAAGTTCCTGCTGCCTCAGGCAGTTGTCATGGTAGCAGTAGCGGCGCTGGTATCCTTTGGGGCATTTACAGATGAGTATGGGGATATTGCAGTGACCAATATTCTGGCAGTGGTCCTGATCCTTGCAGTGACAGAAGTGATCCTTTACAGGGAAGCTTATGTAAACAGCCGCAAAAAAGGCAATAAGAAGATGGATAAGAAAGCGGTACAGAAGAATAGCGGAAAGAAACCAGCGGCGCCTGGAAAGCCTTCTGGCTTTGGAAATGCAGGAGCAAAACCAGCAGCACCGTCCGGCTTTGGAAATGCAGGTTCCCGTCCGGCAGTACCTTCACAGTCTGGTTTCGGAAACGCAGGAGCGAAGCCAGCAGCACCTTCTGGTTTTAATAATGCAGGTTCCAGACCAGCGGCTCCAGTCCAGCCAGCACAGCAGCAGGTGGAACAGCCAGTTTCAGGCTTCCAGACACCGCCTGTTCCACAGCAGTCCATTTCCCAGCCACCATTTTCCCAGGCACCGGTCCAGCCTGCACCAATGCCTCAGGCCCCGATCACACCTTCCTATGCAGCTATGTCCATGAGATCAGGAAGTGGAGATGAGACAGAGCTTTGGGATGGAACCCAGGGAGGTATGAGCGCTTATCTGGAATATTATGAAAACGGCCAGCTTACCAGGATTCCATTGGATAAGCCAAGTGTTCTGATAGGACGTTTAAAAGGTCAGGTGGATTTTGCAGTTGCCAATCCAAAGGTAGGAAAAGTCCACGCAGAATTTATCAATCAGGATGGCCTGATCTATGTAAAAGACTTAAATTCCAAGAATGGAACCTATATTAATGGAAATGGACAGCGCATTGGCAACAACATGCCGTATCCATTAAGCAACAATGACCGTGTAACATTAGCAGACAGTGAATTTACAGTCCGCTGCGGTTCATAACAGATCTTTTCAGATGGGATAAAGGGGTATGAGAGATTTTACATATCAATACGGATCTCTGTCAGATGCAGGAGATGTGCGCAGCGAAAATCAAGATGCCATTTTGTGCTGTACAGGAGAAAAAAACATACAAAATCAGCAGAATGATGCCGCATTTTTCCTGGTAGCAGACGGCATGGGCGGGCTTTCCTATGGAAGCCAGGTAAGCGCCTACTGCACAGACCAGTTTGCAGCCTGGTGGCATGAAGATTTTTCTCAGATGATACAGGCAGGCAGAGACAGCGATACAGATATAAAAGAACTTTTAGAGCAGGAGATATGGGATATCAACACCCAGATTTATCAGTTTAAAGAAAGGGAAGGCTGCAGATGTGGTTCCACCCTTTCTGCGTTACTGTTGTATAACGGAAAATATTATATAGAAAATCTGGGAGACAGCCGTATTTACCGTTTCCGCAAAAATAATCTGGAGCAGCTGACAAAAGATCAGTCCCTGGCAGCGCAGCTGGTACGTGAGAAAAGGCTGACTCCAGAAGAGGCAGAGGATTTTCCACAGAAAAATGTGCTTACCATGTGTATAGGCATGTTTCAGATCCCTCAAAGTGGTTTTGAAATGGGAGAACTGAAAAACGGGGATATGTTTCTTTTGTGCAGTGACGGCTTTTACGGATGTGTGGAAGAAGCAGACGTAAAAGAGATATTAAGGCGTTATAACAGGCAGAATGACAAGGGGAATGGCATTCTTCAGTTTGCAGTAGAAAAACTTCGCAGCCTGATACCAGAAGGCGGAGCAAGGGATAATGTTTCCCTGATCCTCACAGAAGTGAGAAAAGGATAAAATGATAAAACGTGTAAGAGGTGGCATATGTTACAGCCTGGAACAAGATTAAATAATACATATACAGTGGTTGAAGCCATTGGCTCCGGCGGCGGAGGTATTGTATACAAAGCTTACCATGAACGGCTTCAGACCTATGTGGTGGTAAAGCAGGTAAAAGACCGGGTAAAGGGGATTTTAGATGCCCGTGGGGAAGCGGATGTATTAAAAAATATCAAACATACCCGACTGCCAAGAGTCTATGACTTTTTAGAGATTGACGGGGAGATTTTTACAGTTATGGATTTTATCCCCGGAGAGTCTTTGGATAAAGTCCTTTTAAAAGAATATAAATTCAGCCAGAAAGAGGTATTCACCTGGACATTGCGGCTGGCAGAGGCGTTAAGTTATCTTCATTCCCTTAATCCCCCTGTGATCCACAGTGATATTAAACCGGCCAATGTAATGTTGACGCCGGACCGGGATGTGTGCCTTATTGACTTTAACGTATCCCTTGCATTTGACCAGGAGATGCGCATGTCCACAGGCGTTTCCAGCGGTTATTCCCCGCCAGAGCAGTACCGGGATTTTTCCAGTTATTGTAAATATTTAAACCAGGCTAACTTTTATAATGCCCCTACCGTGACTATGCGTGAGGCAGATGAAACAGCTGCTTTAAATGATGAAACGGTTATTATGGATCAATCCATTTCCGGGCAGACAGAAAGCAGCATTTCCCAAATGGTAGGTCGGGGCGTAGATGAACGTTCTGATGTATATAGTCTGGGAGCTACAGTCTATCACCTGCTTACAGGCAGAAAACCGGCAGCTGATTTTGATGAGATCACACCGATCCGGGAGCTGGTGCCGGAGATCAGTGAAGGCTTTGCTGCGATCATTGAAAAAATGATGTCACTGGAGCCGGAAAACCGTTATCAGAATGGTACGGAACTTCTCTATGCTCTGGAACACGTTTATGAACTGGACAGTGAATACCAGAATTATTGCAAAAAGAACCGTTTCAGGAAGCTTCTGATCGCAGGAATGTTTGTTGCCGGTGCGGCAATGATCGCAGGCGGATTTTTGCTTATGGGTCAGGAAAATAGAGTGGCCTATAACCGCAGCATAGAAAAAGCCCAGAGTCTGATGGAAGCAGGGGAGTTTGAAGCAGCAGGCAATCTGATCCAGAATGCGAGACTGCGGCTTCCGGAAGACATTCATTCCTATAAGGAAGAACTTTTATGTTTGTTTTCCATGGGAGAGTATGAAAAGGCAGTATCTTATGGAAAGGATATTTTAAACAATCCTTCTTATATAGTGGAAGGAGAAGAAGAGCAGGCGGCTTTGGGAGATATTTTCTATATCCTGGGCAATGCCTACTTTGAGCAGGAGGATTACACCAACGCAGGGGCATGTTTTGAACAGGCCATAGCACAGAATCAGAAAAACTGTCTGTATTTCAGAGATGATGCCATTGTCCAGGCAAAAACAGGAAACGCGGACGCCGGAGAACAAACACTGGAAACGGCGATCACACTGGGATTGGGAGAAGACTCCATTTATATGGTCCAGGGAGAGATTGCGTTCTCCAGAGGACAGTATGAAGAGGCTGTAAACCATTTAAAGGAGTCTGTCCAGGCAGCTCAGACGGATGAGCTGAGGCGAAGAGCGGTGATCCTTTGCGCCCAGGCATATAAGAGAATGGGCGATGAATGGCTGGCAGATGAGATAAAGCTGTTAGAAGAGGCAGAAAATACTTTCACACTTCAGACATCCATGCACATTTCTGAAATGCTGGCAGATGCTTATGCAAGAAAGGCAAAAGCGGATACCGGCCAGTCAGAAAACTATTATGAAATGGCATTGGCCCGTTTTAAAGACCTTTATGAAAAGGGTTATTCCACAGAACAGATGATGGAAAATATAGCCATTCTTTATCAGCAGACAGATCGCCTGGATGAGGCACAATCTATGTTAAACGACATGACAGATAAGTATCCTGCGGATTACAAACCTTATAAGCGTCTGGCATTTTTAGAGGCAGACAGACAGCAGAAAAAGGAAAATATAAACAGGGACTATAGCCAGATGAAGAAATATTATGACCAGGCAGCAGCCTTGTATGAAGAGACTGGAAATGACGGGGATACAGAAATGCAGATGCTTGAAAATATGATGCAGGATCTGAAAAAAGGCGGCTGGTTATAGGAGGAATAAACATATGTATATGTTGACACATATTTCACTGACACCGGGAACACTGCTGTTTCTGGCAGGTGTCCTTCTGCTTTGCGCGGCAGTGGTATTAGCTGTAGTTATAGCAGCTACGGCCGGAAAACGGAAAGAACAGATCCGGCAGAGGATGAAGGAAAAATATTAAACGAGGAGAAAAAGCATGAAACAGATAAAACGGATCCTGATCTTTCTGGCGGTTCTGCTTTTGCTTGCAGGCTGCGGGAAAAAGCTGAGCCTTCATGAATATCTGGATCTGGGTGATAAATATCTTACAGAGTCTAATTACGAAAAAGCCATTGTGGCATTTACAAAGGCCATTGAATTAGAGCCAAAAGCCGTGAAAGCATACGAAGGTCTGGCAGATGTGTACATCAAAACAGAAAAGTATGCAAAGGCAAAGGAAGTGCTGGAAAATGGTATTTCTGTGTATGAAGGTTTATCAGAAGAAGAACAGACCGATGAGTTTAAGCAGATCTACGAGACTTTGCTGAAATTGAGAGAAGAAGTTGAAACATACTTAAGGGAACAGCTGAAACAGGAAGCAAAAAAGGAAGTCCTGGGAGAATACCAGGAACTGGTAGATGACCTGACAGACAGAATGAGATCCCAAGACAGAGAAAGCATCTGGGAGCTTCAAAGCAGTGATGAATACCAGAATCTTATAACAAAACTGGATCACGTTATATCCATGGACTGCAAAGACGGAAACTGGCTTCTGATCTATCCATGCGGTCACTGCTACTATGGCGGCATGAAGGACGGAAAACGATCTGGTCAGGGAATCTGGTGTGCTTATGATTACATAGAAGGAAACAAAGATTATGATTCCTGCACATGGGAAAATGATTATCCAAATGGAACAGGTGAAGAGTGGTCTGTATGTCTTCCTATTCCGGAGGATCTGTTTTATACCCAGATGAATTTAAAAGACGGTCTGTACCATGGAGCCATCCAGGAGAATTGCACAAGTACCTACGAAGAAGAAACTTTTCAGGAAAACTATACCTATGAGTGCAGTGAAGGAATTGCTGCAGAAGTAGCAGATCTCCATGCTGATATAGCACCGGATGATGGAAAAGAAATATATTGCATTTACAGTGATGATGAGTTCAGCCAGTATGCAGTCCGCGGCTATAAAAAAGGTATTCTTCATGCCAGAAAAGGCGTAGATGCAGTGGACAGTATGAAAACTTATACCCAGGAAGAGATTCAGGACGCAAAGCAGTCTGTAGAAGATGAAATCCAGGAATGGGAAGATGAAGCAGGGGCAAATGAGGAGTAGTATGGAAATAGCTTATATCATATTAAAAGGGGCGGCTGTTGCAGTAGCAGCAGCCGCTTCTATCACAGATCTGAAAACAAGGAAAATACCAAATAAACTTACCTTTTCTGCCATGCTTGCAGGTCTGGCATGCAATCTGGTCCTGTTTGGATTTAAGGGTCTTATAGGAAGCTTTCTTGGCATTTTAATGGGATTTACAGCATTTATATTTTTTGCCATTGGCGCACTAAAAGCGGGAGATGTAAAGCTGTATATGGCCATCGGGGCTTTTACAGGCTGGCGCTTCTGCGGATATGCTATTGTATATTCCATTCTTGTTGGCGGTGTGGCCGCATTCATTTTTATGCTTCTGCGAAAAAGTGGAAGAACCGCATTAAAAAACCTGAAAAATTATTTCGTGAATATGTTTTATACCCATCATTTCTATATGTATCAGTCCCAGGATACATCGTCTTATTTCAGCTTTGGATGCTGCATCTTGGTTGGATTAGTGATCACATGGATGGTTTTATAACAGTTACTCATAAGTATCTTGCCCGTTGCAAGCAGCAAGAAGATGTAAGACTGAACTATATAACGAAAATCAGGAAAAAGTAGAAATTATGGGATGGGAGAGATATCTGAATATGGAAAAAAATATAAAATGGTTGAAAATACGAAAGAAATTTGCAGTATTGCTCCTGATTGTGGTAATGGTAATAATGGCAGGCTGTCAGAAGAAAATGACTTTGCAGGATTACCTGGATCTGGGAGATAAATATCTTACAGAAACCAATTACGAGAAGGCAATCGTAGCTTTTACAAAAGCCATTGAACTGGATCCGAAGAATCCAGAAGGATATAAGGGTCTGGCAAATGTGTATGCAGTCACTGAACGTTATGAGGATGCATTGTATACATTGGAACAGGGACTGGAAGAGACAGAGGATGACAGCCTTAATGATATATATGAAGATATCCAAAAACGTTATGATGCATGGCAGGTGCTTTATGGCATGGAGAGTATGATGGATCGTGGAGTTGAGTATGATAACTGGTTTGATCTGTGGAATTACATGCTTACAATGGATTTTCAGATGACCTTTGATCAGTTGTCAGAAAAGGTAACTTATACCACAGAAGATGGGGAAAAAAAGTTGGTACTGTATCCCTGCGGTCATATTTATTATGGATCTGCAGGCAGTACAGATAGAGCGGGTTATGGAATCTGGACTTCCTGCAGCCTGGAGGAAAGCTGGATTGATTTTTATGATGGGTCATGGGAAAATGATTTTCCTAATGGACAGGGAACCTATCGTATGTGGCAGATCCAGTCTATTAATTCGGATACAGAGGATACATTTCATTACGAGGGAGATTTCAAAGATGGCTGCTTTACAACAGAAGAACCAGACGCGCCTTATCAGGGAGTGCTTCATGCCATGGAGATCGATACGGAAAAATCAATGCAGGAAAGAGAGTTTTCCCAGGAACTTTTTGATTATTGGCAGGGGGTAATAGCAGAAACGGATGCATATTTAAGTGGTTTTGCAATTACAGGCAGTTCAGAACAGGGAATGTCAGAGGAAGAAAAAGAAGAACTTGGTGTGCTTACACTGTTAAGTGCAGATTCCTCCTATAGTATGCCGGAAACTTATTATCCGGATCAGAACACATATCTGCTTATCTATGGCGGCGGAAAAGGGTTCGGTACGCCTTATGAGATCGTAGATACACAGGGAAATGCGCTGCTGCAGGGATATGAGGAGTGTTTGTGGAAAACCTCAGACGGTTATGTAAAGCTTTTGGCCTGTGATCCGGGGCAGATGGAAGATTCAGCAGAAAATTACTACTCGATCCTGATGGGTGAGCTGGAAGGAGATTTTTATGTTGTGAAATATGACTGGAGTGGAAATGAGATAGAACGTCATAAATTGGATGGAGATGTTTTTTCCCAAGCATATGCCATGTATCCCCAGGATTATGGACAGCCACTGGAGATTTACAGTCTTGGACCGGATACTTATGATCAGTATACCCCATTTTATAACTGCCAGGTCAGCGAGGATGGTTATGTTCTTACAGATGATTCTGGCCAGCAGGTCTCCAGGATACGGATTAAGGATCCAGATTCATATGTACCGATACAGAAGGGAAATATCTTCGGCCTGTGGAATCCAGAATATTATGAATTTGCACGTATTTATTATGTGAACTAGTAACAAAGATGGATAGAGGAGTATGGTGAAAATGAAGGTTGCTGTAAAAAAATGGAAAAAGCTAAAGACTGTGTGCAGTGTTTTTTTGCTCTTGGCAGTCCTGCTTGCAGGCTGCCAGAAGAAAATGACTATTCAGGACTATCTGGACTTAGGTGAAAAATACCTGACAGAAGCCAATTATGAAGAGGCGATCGTAGCCTTTACAAAAGCAATAGAAATAGACCCGAAACAGGCAGCTGCTTATGAAAAACGTGCAGAGGTTTATACAGCCCGTATCCAGGCAGGCGGAGTGGATGATGTCAGTCAGTGGACAGATGAGATACGTGGATTTTATGCAAGTGGTGAGGCAGATTAT
Source organism: Ventrimonas faecis (assembly GCF_040096075.1). Taxonomy (NCBI): domain Bacteria; kingdom Bacillati; phylum Bacillota; class Clostridia; order Lachnospirales; family Lachnospiraceae; genus Ventrimonas; species Ventrimonas faecis. Next base: position 209,308 of record NZ_JBBMFJ010000001.1, on the reverse strand, counting down.
CTGAAAGCTATTGAACTGGAGCCAAAAACAGCTGGAAATTATGAAAAACTGGCAGAATTGTATCTGCTGGCAGGAGAAACAGAAAAAGCAGTGGATATCCTTAAAAAAGGTTATGAAGAAACAGGAGATGAGGCATTAGATAAGCGCAGACAGGAAATCGAAGCTTCCCAGATCACTTCTACCGTAGATCCATCTGTTTATAACGGAAGTATGACAATGGAGATGTATATGATCATGCCATATCCGGAGTATTTTGGAAAAGAGATCAATACATATGATGGAATGGGGCGTATGACATCCTTTGAATGGTATGATTTTGATGGTACTGTTTCTGAAACATATTATTGGAAATATGATGATGAAGCAGGAAAGACCTATGAAGAATCCAGTGAGGCTTATTACGAAGGAATAGAAACAGAAAATGGAAAGGAAAATGGACAGGAAGTTACCGGAGCAAAAGGGGCCAGAATGTGGAACAGCACTCAGGAGATAAATGGCTGCAAAGATCAGGCCAGATACCGTCCATCTATAGGATCAGGGAGTGGAAATCCGCCGGTCATATGGTACGCTATGACAGATCCGACAAAGAAACCGGAAAATGGGAAAATTTCCATGGAAAATGATCAGTATGCTACTTATGAATATGATTCATTAGGAAGAGTCAGTGCAATACATTCATATACTTCCGGTGGAGAAGAAACTGGTTATTGTATAATTACATATTCTTCAGGAGAATAATGGGTTGCATGCGGAGTATATGAATTTCTTACAGAACCTCTTATGTGGCAGCAGGAAGATATCAATGTATGGAATCGTGAGGACGATGACATCCGGGGTGTATATGGTGCCATGAAAGATTGAAAATGATTCTTCAATAGATTTTACAAATGCGGAGAAAAGTATGAAAATGTTGCAGGAAGCGAAAAAAGTTATGAGGAGATCCTCAGTTTTATACAAGGAAAACGGATACCGACAGTAGAGAGGAAGAATGACATGGAAAAACAGGAGCAGGAAGAAAGAAAACACATAGAAGCTCTGGACAGAAAAATAGAAAAACTTCAGGAAAGTAATTAAAAAGCATAAGGAATACAGTGTGCTTGCTGAGGAGCTTTCCACACTGCTGGATGAACGACATCCGGAACGGAAAATGGAGAGGGCAAAAAAAGGAAGGTATGCTGATTCAGGACATTGATCTTGGTCGTGTGGATGAAGTGCGGGAGCAGCTTCCACTGATCAAGCAGAGAAGAACTGATATTTATAGACTGGAAAAGGTTGAGAAATAAGATTGGAAATAAAAAGATCTGGAATGTTTTTATATATGCAGGAACATTCCAGATCTTTGTACTATATTTCTTTTTTACGATTCCAAGGTCCACATTTATAGAACCATACGGACATGCACATTGCGATGGTCCAGCCAATCGGCCATGCGCACCAGATTCCGATGGAACCGAAGACTCTTGCCAGTCCAATGGCCAGTGCCACACGCAGGATCAGGTCGGTGAAGGTGGCAATCATGAAGTTTCGCATCAGGCCGGCGCCTCGCAGGATACCGTCTGCCACCAGCTTTGCGGATACCACAAAGTAGAACGGGGAAAGGATCCGCAGGAACTGGATACCGGTGTCGATGGCCGGGCCGGTGGAGTTATCCATGAAGAGGAATACCAGGTAACGTCCGGCGAAGAAGTAAGCCAGGAACAGCGGAACACATAAGATCCATACCAGTTTTAATCCGGCGCGGAAACCCTGTTTGACACGTTCCATCTTCTGGGCACCGATGTTCTGGGCAGTATAGTTGGAGATGCCGTTGCCCAGGGTAGTGAAGGAGGTAATGACCAGGTTGTTTAACTTAACAGAAGCAGAGTAACCGGCAATGACGCTGGCGCCAAAGCTGTTGATGACACTCTGGATGATGATGTTTCCGACAGAGATGAAACTCTGCTGTAAAATACTCGGAATGGCGATGACGGAAATCTTGCCCAGCAGCCGCCAGGAGAAGATGGCGGCGCGTTTCTCGGTTTTTACACCGGCTAGTCTGCGCAGAACAACCAGGATCGCGAGGACGCAGCTGACACCCTGGCACAGGAAGGTTGCCCATGCGACACCGGCTACTCCCATTTTGAAGGCAGTGACGAAGAGAATATCCACTGCGATGTTGGAGGTAGAGGATGCTGCCAGGAAGATGAAGGGTGTCTTGGAATCTCCCAGTGCGGAGAAGATTCCGGTAGCAATATTATAAAAGAACAGGAATGGCAGTCCTAAAATGTAAATGTTTAAGTACAGCATGGAGTCATCCAGGATTTCTGCCGGTGTGTTGATGAGCTCCAGTAAGGAACGGCAGAGTGCCAGTCCGCCGGCCATCAGCACGCCGCAGAGGACAGCGCCTGCAATGAGGGTAGTGTAGACGGCGGTCTTCATCTCGCTGTACTGCTTGGCGCCGAAGAGCTGCGATACGATGACGGAGCATCCGATGTTGCATCCAAAGGCGAATGCAATGAAAATCAGTGTAATCTCATAGCTGTTGCCGACAGCGGCCAACGCGTTTTCACCGACGAATTTACCGGCAACCAGGCTGTCGGCAATGTTATAAAGCTGCTGGAAGATGATGCTTCCGAACAGCGGCAGGCAGAACTGCCATAATACTTTTTGCGGTTCTCCCACGGTCAGGTCTTTGTTCATGGGTATGTACCTTCTTTCCCTAAGTTCTATTTTTCCTTTTGTTTCCCAAATTTCCAGAAGTTGTGTCAGGTTTGTCTGACACAACTTTACTGCTGCTCCGTATGTTTGTTTCGCAGCTCCAGGCACTGTAAGATCAGTTCCACGCATCCATCAATGCCGAACTGGCTGCTGCTTAACATCATGTCGTAGCTTTCAGATTCGCCCCAGTGGGTATCGGCGTAGAAATCAAAGTAGCGTTTTCGCATGCGGTCTACTTTCTGGATTCGTTTCTTCGCGGTGATCTCATCGGTCTGATTCCTTGCCATGACACGTTTGATCTTGGAATCTTCATTGGCGTAAATGAAAACGGAGAGCATATCGTCCCGGTCAGATAAAATGGAGGAAGCGCAGCGTCCGACAAACACGCCGCCGCCGTTCTGGGCGATATCCTGGATGGCGTGGCGCTCTGCGTCAAAGGCCATCTGGCTTTCCGGGTAGAATGCATGGGCCATGCTGACGGTATCCGCGAAAGGATTTCCGGTGAGCAGGCTGCCGATGGAGAATGGCTGCTCTTCATTCTGGGTCAGGAAATGCTCGGTGTAGCCGCTCTTTTCGGCTGCCTTGTGAATGAGCAGCTTGTCATAGCATGGAATGCCGAGTTTTTCTGCAAGTTTTTCCGCAATCTCACGTCCGCCGCTTCCGTATTCACGTCCGATACAGATTAACGGCTGTTTTGTATTCATGTTCTCTGCCATAAAAATTCCTTCTTTCCGGGATATTATTGTTCTGATTGAGGTGTTTCTAACCGTGTTTCATTATACTCAGTTCGGATACCGATAGATAATGTATAGTTCATATATTTACTATATAAAAAATATATAGTAAGATGAAGAAAATAGAAATGAAAGTGGAGCAGGAATATGGCAGCGAATTTTGAACATTATAAAATTTTTTATTATGTAGCCCGCTATGGAAGTTTTACCAAAGCGGCAGAGCTTCTCTACAGCAACCAGCCAAACGTCACGCGCATCATTCGGATTCTGGAGAGTGAACTGGGCTGCACACTGATGAACCGATCAAACCGCGGCATCACGCTGACGGAAGAGGGAGAGCGCCTGTACCGGAGGGTGGCAGCGGCTTTTGAGCAGATTGAATTAGGCGAGGAAGAGGTGCGCCAGAGCGCGGCGCTGGAGAGCGGAACTGTAGTGATTGGTGCCAGTGAGACGGCGCTGCACCTGTATCTGATGGAGATTCTGCGGACTTTCCATGAGGCATATCCGGGGGTACGGTTAAAGATTTACAATTACTCGACGCCGGGGGCAGCGAAGGCGATGAAAGAGGGACTCATTGATCTGGCAGTGGTGACGGCGGCAGATGAAAAAGAACTGGAAGGTGCGGCGGATCATGTGGTTTTAGTAAAGACCTTTTACGATGTGCTGATTGCGGGAAGCCGTCTGGAATATCTGGCAGATCAGAAAAATGAATTAAAAGACCTGGCACAGTATTCCCTGATCATACTGGAACGCCACACCAGCAGTTATGAATTTTACAGCCAGTTTTATCTGGAAAACGGTTTGACCATGCGACCGGACATTGAGGTGGCGACGGCGGATCTGATCCTGCCGATGGTGGAGAAGAATCTGGGAATCGGTTTCCTGCCCTATGAACTGGCGGAACAGGCGCTGGAAGAAGGCCGTGTGTTTGAGATCCCTTTAAAAGAAAGCATCCCGGAGCGCCGGATCTGCATGCTGTATGATACGAAGCGGGAAATTGGAGCAGCAGGCAGGCGGTTCCGGGAGATGGTGGTTACAAGAGCATGACTGGAAGTTTGTAAGTGCAAGATTATAAGAGCGTGATTTCTGTCTTTCCGAGCTGAATCAGTCCTTCCTGGTCCATGCGCCCAAGTTCCCTGGAAACGGCGCTCCGGTCACAGTGCTGCTGATGCCGACTTATTCGAATTCCGGTTCCGTCATGGAACTGATGAAGCAGTCTTCCACTGTGCCGTTTCTGCATTTCCAGGCAGAGGGAAACGGGGAAGCGGATGAAGTGGAGCGGAGAGAAATCTGGCTGAATCTGCTGGAAAGCGGGAATACAGAAGAAATAGATGCGGAAATACCGGAAGATGATTCCCGGAGTGCGTAAGAATGTTGTGTAACAGAATAACGAATTAATGAGAAACCTTATCATTTATTAAAAACATAAATAAATGGTAAGGTTTCTTTTAAAATCACAATTGGTAATTCATTTGGATATCCTGTATAATTTTACTAAAGATTTATCAATTACATTGTGAAAAATGAAATAGGGGGATGTTACAGATGAAGATTGGAGTTACCGAAATCAGCCCGAGAGCGGTTCAGCAGGCGGCAGAGAGAAAATTCAAAGGCGGTTACTACTGTTGTGAGGCACTGATGAGCGCAATTCGCGAGGAGTTTCAGCTTGATGTTCCGGAAGAGGTCATTGCCATGGCTTCCGGAATGGCAGTAGGCGCAGGCAAATCCGGCTGCGCATGCGGTGCATTCAACGGTGGTGTGCTGGCTCTCGGCATGTTCTTTGGCCGTACCGAGCAGAAAGGACCGACTGACCCGAAGAGCATCAAATGTATGGAACTGACGCACGAGCTGCATGACTGGTTCAAAGGAGCAAATGGAAAGAATGCCATCTGCTGCAGAGTTTTGACGAAAGAGTTTAACATGGGACAGGGAGAGCACAAAGAGCAGTGCATTTTCTTTACCGGGTTATGCGCATGGAAGGTAGCGCAGATCGTCTGCCGTGAACTTGGCATAAAGAATCTGGATGAAGTGGATGAGCCGGCACCGCGCCGTACCATCGCGGAAATCTGATCGGAGGGCGCAGGTATGAAAGAGATGATCAAAAAGGTTCCGGTCCCTTTATGTGGCGTGATGCTGGGAACCGCGGCGTTGGGAAATCTGCTGCAGAGCTATTCGGAAGGAATCCGGCAGGTGTGCGGGCTGTTTGCCGCCCTGCTGCTGATTCTGATCCTGGCTAAACTGATCTGCTTTCCGCAGATGATCAGAGAAGATATGAAGAATCCGATCATGGCAAGTGTTGCCGGTACGGGTTCCATGGCTCTGATGATCTTAAGCACTTACGCAAAACCGTGGATTGCTCAGGCAGCGTATGGCATCTGGCTGTTTGCGATTCTGCTTCATTTGATCCTGATCGTGTATTTTACCGTAACATTTTTATGTAAGCTTCAGATGCCGAAGGTATTTGCCAGTTATTACATTGTCTATGTCGGCATTGCGGTAGCGGCCATCACGGCACCGGCGTATGAGCAGACGGCCATTGGAGCAGCCGCTTTCTGGTTTGGTTTTGTGTCACTGATCCTGCTTCTGATCCTGGTGACCTACCGCTATGTGACGGTGAAAGAGGTTCCGGATCCGGCGAAACCGCTGATCTGCATTTACGCAGCACCGGCAAGCCTCTGTGTGGCTGGATATGTGCAGTCCGTGACGCCGAAGTCCTTTGGATTTCTTATGGCCTTGTTTGTGCTGGCAACGGTCCTGTATCTGTTTGCCCTGGTGAAAGCCGTGGGATATCTGAAAATGCCGTTCTACCCAAGCTATGCGGCATTTACTTTCCCGTTTGTCATCAGTGCCATCGCCGCAAAACAGACCATGGCCTGCGCTGCCAAGCTGGGACATCCGCTTCCGGCGCTTTCCGGACTTGTGTTTGTGGAAACTGTGATTGCGGTAGTCCTGGTGGTGTATACCTATATCCGTTTTATGATGTTTTTAACTGCAAAAAATAAATAATGTGTAAAATATGACAAAATTGTCATTTTTTTGTCACGAACAATTAAACTGCTGCCATTAGAATAAAACTCAGTAAGAAATTAAGAAATCTTAGGGAGGAATATGACAATGGTAGCAGTTATTGGTTTTCTGATGATCATCGCGATCGTGGTTCTGCTTTTAAAGGGCAAGATGTCCCCGATCGTGGTACTGGCCGTGGTTCCGGCTGTTGCAGCTCTGATTCTCCGGTTTTCTCCGGTAGAAATCATGGCCTTCATTGCGGATGGAATCAAGACCACCACCAGCAATGGTATCTTATTTATCTTTTCTGTAATTTATTTTGGTGTTCTGGCGGACACCGGACTCTTTGATGTCATCGTAGGATGGCTGGTAAAGAAGGCCGGAAACAACGTCATCGCAGTTACCGTGGTAACTGCAGTGATCGCAACCATCGCGCATCTGGACGGAACTACCGCGGTAACCGTTCTCATTACCATCCCGTCTATGTATCCGGTATACAAAAAGATGAAGATTGATCCGCGTATCCTTCTTTGCCTGACCGGTGCCTGCATGGGTGTTATGAACCTGCTTCCGTGGGGCGGTCCGACCGCAAGAGCGGCAACCGTTCTGGAGATGGACGCCACCGAGTTATGGCATATGCTGATCCCGCTTCAGGTTGTGGGCCTGGTTATGAACATTGCCCTTGCGGTTGTTCTCGGTATGGTTGCCATCAAGCATGGAGCTGGCCTTGGAAAAGGCGAAGAGGTTGCAGTAGATGAGAAAGAGAAGAAGGAAGAAGCAAGCTTGAGAAAGTCCAATGCTTTCCTGATCTTCAACTTCCTGCTCACCGCTGGCGTGATTGCATTGTTATCTACCGGTATTGGTAAATCCTATGTTGTGTTTATGCTGGGCCTGTGCATCCTTCTGGCTGTGAACTATCCGGACCAGAAACTGCAGGACAAGCTGATCAAGAAACACGCTCCGGCAGCGCTGATCATTTCCGCAACCCTGTTTGCAGCAGGAGCTATGGTTGGTGTCTTTGACGGAACCGGCATGCTGGAGGCAATGGCAAATGCGATCATGGCGATCATCCCGGCGGCCCTTGGCAAGTACATCCACATCATCTTCGGTATTCTGGCACTTCCGCTGGGCCTGTGCGTGGGAACCGATGCGTACTTCTACGGTATCATGCCGCTGGTTATGCAGGTAGGCGAGACCTACGGCGTAGCTTCCTTAAATACCGCGCTGACCATGCTGATCGGTAAGAACCTGGCCCTGATGGTAAGCCCGCTTGTACCGGCAACTTACCTGGCTATCGGTCTGACCGGAACCGAGCTGAAAGACCACATGAAATTCAGCATTCCGCCGTACTATCTTGTCAGCCTGATGATGCTGGTATTCGGAGTAATTCTTGGAATCGTGACCATTTAAAAATATAGGAATAAAATCGAATAAGGTTCGAAAGCGGTCATCCTGACATACCGCTGCACATAAATATCGATCCACTGTGTTCGGACGCTGCGAGCTGACAGGTGTTTGCGGACAGTCGGACTAATCGTCCGTCTTCCTCAAACGCCAGTCGCTGCAGAGCCGGACACAGTGGTCGTATTTCTGTTTCGCAGCATGTCAGAATGACCGCTTTCTATTGTGTTGGCCTTTCTGTGAGATAAATAAAACACAATTCGAGCTATTATGATATAATCAAAGCAGCAGAAGAACGAGAGGAACAGATATGAATACAGAGAAAATTTTGTTAGTGGATGATGAGCGTGCCATCCGCCTGGCGGTGCGCACAGCCCTGACCCGAGAAGGGATGCAGGTGACGGAGGCCTCTGACGGAAGCGAGGCATTGGAACTTTTGAAAAAGCAACAGTTCCATCTGGTGATTCTGGATGTGATGATGGAGCATGTGGGCGGCTATGAGGTGCTGCAGGCCATGCGGGCGGCGGGAGACCACACGCCGGTCATGATGCTGTCTGGAAAGTCGGATGAGATGGACCAGGTGCTGGGCCTGGGATTTGGGGCGGACAGTTACCTTACCAAGCCATTCCATACGGCGGTTCTGATCCAGACGGTCAAGGCCCTGATCCGCCGCAGCCAGATTTACAGCCAGGGTGGCGCGGAGAGCGAAATCCGGAAAGGACCGTTTACGGTGGATACTCTGAAAATGGAGTGCCTGAAAAATGGAGAGCCGCTGAATTTCACGGCGCGGGAAATGACCTTGTTCCGCTTCCTGATGGAGCATCCGGGACAGGTATTTACGAAAGAGCAGCTTTACACCCAGGTCTGGAATGAGGCCGTGGTGGATGACAATACTATCACCGTGTATGTGAAGAGGATCAGGAATAAAATTGAGGACGATCCGAAGCAGCCGCAGTATCTGAAGACGGTGCGCGGGATCGGATACATGCTGAGTGTATAGGGCGAACTAATGAAGAAAATCAGGCAAGTCTTTATGAAGTGGAAAACAGAACTTATAGCAGCCGGACTGCTTTTGCTTTTGTCACTGGCTATGATTTTTGCAGGGTTCCGGTTTTACCGCCAGTACCGGGCACAGGTGATCGAGACAGAGGAAAGCCAGCTCTTGACCATGGCCGGAATTATTGGAAATAATCTCAATATGTATCTGGAGCAGCAGTTAGACCAGATTGATCTGTTTTATGCGCAGGAGGCAGAAGCGAGCAGTCCGGCGCAGGCAGAGAGCATTGAGGCAAGAACATCGTATTTTCTGAAAGAAAGTGGGAGTCTGTATAACTGGATTGCCGTGACGGAGCCGGATGGCACCAGACTGCGGTATGAACCGGGGAAAGCTGCTGTTTTGGAGCAGGCGGAACCAGGAAGAGGGCTGCAGCAGGAAGAAGACAACCAGCGAAGCCCGGAACGGACCGCCAAAGATATTGAGCGTGATGGAACTCAGTATGTCGGGGGTATTCTGGAGTCTGCGGATCAGCCGGCATGGATTTCTGGCAAGGAAATTTCCGACCAGACGGGCTGGTATGAACTATATATCCAGAAGGAAGTACCTTCGGGGGACGGAATCTGCACGCTGACTTTTGCCTTGAATCTGGAGACGCTTTATCAGAAAATTGTTGCTCCAGTCAAAATCGGAAAAGACGGATATTCCAGCGTGAAAGACCAGAACATGTACATCATCATGCATCACGCAAAGGACCAGATTGGTCTGGAAGCGCTGGATGACCGCCTGAAAAAATATCCCGATCTGGATCTGAGCAGCATGAATGACTGGCTGAAAAAACAGGCGCAGGATGCATCCGGGACTGGTGTAATTGACACCTATGTCTGGGACGATCCGGGACTTGCCAGGGTGCAGCGCGTGGTGGCATTTCAGTCGATCTACATTCAGGGAGAGCGTTGGATCGTAAACTCCACGATCCCGATCCGGGAACTTTCCGGGCCGTTAGACAGTATGATGACGATGCTGACCGGTGCGGTATTTCTGTATATCCTGTTGTTGGTCGTGGCTACTGTTTTTTTGCTGAGGAACCGTTTTCTGGCAGAGACCCAGCAGAAGGAAATTACCTATTTAAAGGAGATCAATCAGGGCATGGAGATGCTGGCCCAGAAGAACAATGAAATCCGGCATTACCAGCGGATTCAGTCTCTTGGCATGATGGCGAGCCACATCGCCCATGAGTTCAACAATTACCTGACACCGGTTTTGATTTATGCGGAACTTCTGGAAAATGATGATTCCATCACGCCAGAGAATCAGGAGATGATCCATGAAATCACGGAAGCAGTGGACAAGGCATCGAATCTGTCTAAAGAACTTCTGGCCTTCTCCAGACAGGATACCGGTGTGCGCCTGGAATTGTTAAATTTCACGGAAGAGGTGGAGAGTGCTGTTTCGATTGTGCGGCAGCTTGCTCCGTCCGCAATTAACGTGAAAACAGAAGTGACACAGGAACCGCTTTATGTGCTGGGACGCAGGCGAATGGCAGAACATATTTTGATGAACCTCTGCAAAAACGCATTTCAGGCTATGGAAAAAACGGAAACAAAAGAACTTTGGATTCGTCTGTACGCGAAAGATTCCGATACCATCTGCCTGCAGGTTTCCGATACTGGATGCGGCATTGGAGATGATGCCATGCAGAAGATTTTCGAGCCGTTTTATACCACAAAAGGATCCCGGCAGGGCACCGGACTTGGACTTTCCGTGGTACAGAATATGGTGACATCTGTAGGCGGAAGTATCCGGGTAGAGAGCAAAGCAGATGCCGGAACGACCTTCATTCTGGAAATTCCCCAGAGCCGTTCCGAGGAAGAAAAAGACAGCCGCAAACGCTTAAAACAGGTACGGAAGATTGCCATTGTATCCCGGGAAGAGTCGGCGAAAACCTGGAAAAATGTATCTGCCGGAAGCCAGAAAACGGTAGATATCTATGCTCATCCGGCGGCACTCATTGATCGGATCCAGAAGAATCCGGCGGCCTATGATCTGGTCATCGCAGAGTATACGCTCCCGACTATGAACGGCATTGACCTGTGCGAAGTCATCCGCCGCATCAACCCGGAAATCCGCCTGATCCTCATTGCGGAGCAGAGCGGCGCCGATTTTGAGTGGTACTTAAATAACGGCATGATCGACCGCTTTATGCTGAAGGAGGAGTTTGCGGAGGAATTCGCGGAGATGTTTGGGTAGGAAAAATGATGTCGAATGAGAACAGTTCCTTTCAGTTGTCAGCAGAATATAAGTGTGTTAGACTGATAAATAAGGAAATAGACAGTTGTTTGTGATAGCAAAAGGTGGGTGAAGAAATGGCACGAGTAATCAGCATCGGAAAGCAGGATTTCGCTTCTTTGCGGGAAAACGGTTATTTTTTTGTGGATAAGACAAGTTTAATTCGTAAATGGTGGGAATCAGGAGATGAAATTACGCTGATTACCCGTCCGCGCCGATTTGGAAAGACTCTGAACATGAGTATGCTGGACTGCTTTTTCTCCAATCGTTACGCAAACCGTCCGGAGTTGTTTGAGGGACTGGATATCTGGAATGAGGAGCGCTACAGAAGCCTGCAGGGAACCTGGCCGGTTTTATTTTTAAGCTTTGCGTCGGTCAAGGCCGATAATCTGTCAGATGCGAAACAGCAGATCAATGCGCTGATCGCAAAAAAATACGAGGAAAACCGCTTTTTGCTGGATGGTACCCTGTTAAGCGAAAACGAGAAAAAAGCTTATGAGCAGGTTACCATGGAGATGGGGGATGCCAGAGCATCCTCGGCATTAAATGACCTGTGCTGTTACCTGAACCGGTTTTATGGAAAAAAAGTCATTGCTCTTCTGGATGAGTACGATACACCGATGCAGGAGGCGTATTTGAAAGGATACTGGGATGGATTTGTTTCTTACATCCGCAGCCTGTTCAATGCAGTGTTCAAGACGAATCCATATCTGGAACGCGCGATTATGACGGGAATTACGAGGATTTCAAAGGAATCTGTATTTTCGGATCTGAATAATCTGAATGTGATTACTACGACCTCGGAGGAATATGCGGACTGCTTTGGCTTTACAGAGGCTGAAGTATTTCAGGCTCTGGAAGAGTACGGACTGTCTTCTGAGTGGGAACAGGTAAAGCATTGGTATGATGGTTTTATTTTCGGAAACTGCAGGGATATCTACAATCCATGGTCCATCACAAATTATCTGGACAAAAAGCAGTTTCGTCCGTACTGGGCGGCGACCAGTTCCAATGCGCTGGTGAACCGGTTGATCCAGACATCCTCCGCGGATATCAAACAGAAGATGGAACGGTTGATCAATGGCAGACCAGTTACGGTAACTTTTGATGAACAGATTGTATATGACCAGCTGGATCTGGACGAACGCGCAATCTGGAGCCTTCTGCTGGCGGGGGGATATTTAAAAGCTACGGAGGTAGAATACCGGGGAGTATTTCAGGAACCGTGGTATCAGCTGAGCATCACCAATCAGGAAACTTACGGAATGTTTGCCGGAATGTTTAAGGGCTGGTTTGGCCGGTCATTGTCAAGCTACAATGGATTTATCCAGGCATTGTTAGCCGGAAACAAAAAAGAAATGAATGCCTATATGAATGAAGTTGCGCTGATGACATTCAGCTGTTTTGATACGGGCAGGCATCCATCTGAGAAGACACAGCCGGAGCGCTTTTATCATGGTTTTGTACTGGGACTGCTGGTGGAACTTCGGGATCGGTACCAGGTGGAATCGAATGGGGAAAGCGGATATGGACGGTATGATATCATGCTGACTCCATTAAAAAAAGCAGATGATGCGATTCTGATTGAATTTAAAGTTCATGACCCGGAGGAAGAACGGACACTGGAAGATACGGTGCAGGCCGCACTCCGGCAGATTCACGAAAAACGATATGACGCGAAATTAAAAGCCGCAGGATTTTCCGAAGAAAAGATCCGAAGTTATGGATTTGCGTTCGAAGGGAAAAAAGTGCTGATTGGATAGCACGACGCAGACCAGGGCGTTGAAAACCTATGGGACGCAGCTGGTGGTCAATTTTTTCTGGCCAATCCTGTTCTTTCTGGGAAAGCAGTATACGATTGCTTTTGCCTGGCTCTGCTTTTTATGGTATTTGGTCTACAGTTGCCTGAACCAGTTTTATCTGCTGTCGAGAAAGGCAGGGAATCTGCTGGTGCCGTATCTGGTGTGGCTGACGTATGCAGGATATCTGAATCTACTGATTGCTATTTTGAATTGAAATAGCAATCAGTAGATAAAAATAAAATATAGTAATGATTACTAATATTGACAAACATAGAAAATTACCATATAATGCCATTATAGAAACCAGGTAATAAAAGATTTCAGAGTGTATACTCAGATTTGGAGGAATATATGGCAGTAAACAGCAGAAAAGTAGTGATTGTAGGATGTGGATTTGTTGGGTCAGCTTCTGCATTTGCACTGATGCAGAGCAAGCTGTTTTCAGAGATGGTTCTGATTGATGCGGATCAGAGAAGGGCGGAAGGAGAGGCTATGGATATCGGTCATGGGATGGCATTTGCAAGTCCCATGAAAATTTATGCGGGAACTTACGACGACATTACCGATGCAGCGGTGATCGTAATCACGGCCGGAGCAAATCAGAAACCAGATGAGACAAGACTGGATCTGATCAGGAAAAATAGTGCTATTATGAAATCCATTGTTGGTGAAATCAAAAAGAGAGAATTCCATGGAATTTTACTGATCGTCTCAAATCCGGTAGATATTCTTACTTATATTGCATTAAAGGAATCCGGATACCCGGCAAATCGCGTGATTGGTTCCGGTACGGTTCTTGATACGGGAAGATTCCGGTATGAACTGGGTGAGCATTTAGGTGTGGACAGCAGAAGCGTACACGCTTACATTATCGGAGAACATGGGGATAGTGAGCTTGCCGCGTGGAGTGATGCTCGGATCGGCGGCTTGCCGATTCATGATTTTTGCGAATTAAGAGGACATTACGATCACGATGCCTCCATGGATAGGATTTTCAACAATGTAAGAAACAGTGCGTACGAGATCATATCCAGAAAGCACGCAACCTACTATGGCATCGCGATGGCAGTCTGCAGAATCTGTTCTGCCATTGTGCGGGATGAACGTTCCATTATGCCGGTATCCAGCCTGATGACGGGAGAGTATGGAATTCAGGATGTGGTACTGAGTATCCCATCGGTTGTGGATGCCAATGGAATTGAGGCAGTCGTGCCGATTGAATTAAGTGAAAAGGAACTGGATGCGTTGAGAAATTCAGCAAATGTATTAAAGAAGATTATTCAGGAAAACAGCTAAGGTAAAAAACAGGCTGCTGCGCAATGGGAAATGTGGAATCCTGTTGTGCAGCAGCCTGTCCTGACATTAATTTTGTTCCTGGGAGTGCTGATAATGTTCGCCCCAGGTCCACATGGCATCCATGATCGGCTTTAAGCTGTGACCGAGATCCGTCAGGGAATATTCCACTTTCGGAGGCACTTCGGCGTAAACCTTGCGGTTTACCAGGCCGCTTTCCTCCATCTGGCGCAGTTGGGCGGTAAGTACCTTCTGACTTACCTGGCCGATGGATTTTTTCAATTCTCCAAATCGTTTGGTTCCCGTCAGTAAGTCCCGGAGAATGAGCACTTTCCATTTATCACTGATGAGTGTAAGGGTTGTCTCCACCGGGCAGGCCGGGAGCTTTTTGGTATTCTGAATATCTGGCATGGGAAATCTCCTTATTCTTTATTTCTGCGCTTTGTAGGCTAATCCCCATGTTTCCATCGATTTGATGATAGGCCGCATGGATTCGCCTAGTTCGGACAGTGCATATTCTACCCGTGGCGGCACTTCCGGGTATACGGTCCGGGTGATGATGCCATCCGCCTCCATGGAGCGCAGACTGTCGGTGAGTACCTTTTGGCTGATGCCTTCCAGATCCTTTTTCAGTTCGTTAAAGCGCCACGGACGCGCCAGAAGATTTCGCATGATCAGAAGCTTCCATTTGCTTCCGATGAGAGAGACCGTGGTGGCCACCGGGCAGGCGGGCATTTCTTCTTTGGTAAGCATAAACATGCACCTCCAATAGTTTCCATTTGAATGTTATATACAAATTATAATATAGCATGTTCCGGTGTTCAAGTAGTTACTTCGCAGTAACTGTGGGTTACAAGTTACAGTAACACGGTTACAAAAAGGTGACTCAGTAATAGATTTGTGCGTACTTTTTTTACGCTGGCTGATTCAGTACAATAACATTGTGGATGGGAAATGAGTCCGGAATATAAAAATCAGGAGGCAGGAAATTATGAGTTTATCAAATCTTTTTGGATGGAATAAAAAGGCAGAGGCATCAGTAGCATGTGGGACTGCGTGCGGAGCAGGAGACAAGCAGGAAGAAAAGCCAGCAGCATGCGGAACCGCGTGTGGAGCAGGGGACAAGCCGGAAGAAACACCTACTGCTTGTGGCTCTGCCTGCGGTGCTGGAGATAAGCAGTAAACTATGAAACAGTATTTTTCTTTTCAGTGGCACATCACCGATGAATGTGACCAGCGGTGTAAGCATTGTTATATTTTTTCTGAAAACAGCAACAAAAAGTTGGATGCGATGTCCTGGCAGCAGATGCAGGACACCTTTTATAACTGTCTGGATTTCTGCAAAGTTTATGACCGTCTGCCGTATTTCTACATCACCGGCGGTGATCCGATTTTGCATCCGGACTTTTGGAAACTGCTGGAACTGATGAGGCAGCACAGCGTTCCATTTACGATTCTTGGAAATCCGTTTCATTTGACGGATGAAGTGTGCCGTAAGCTAAAGGAGTATGGATGCGAAAAATATCAGCTTTCCATTGACGGTTTGCGCCAGACCCACGACTGGTTCCGCAAACCCGGCAGTTTTGATATTACGCTGGAGAAGATCGGCTGCATCAACCGGGCGGGTATCCGTTCTGTGGTGATGACCACCGTTTCCGGTACGAACATTGACGAGGTTCCAGGCATTATCGATGCTGTTGTGGCGGCTGGGGTAAATGTCTTTGCTTTCGCCCGTTACTGTCCCACTAGCGCGGAAAAAGATGTGGGCATTGAGCCGCTGCGCTACCACAAGCTGCTATCTGACTGCGACAAGAAATTCAGGGAATATGAGGCCGCAGGCTGTCAGACCTACTTCAACAAGAAAGACCATCTGTGGACGCTGTATGAGTACGAAACTGGGGCATTTCAGATTTCGGAGGCCGTAGAGGATGGCATGATTTATGGTGGATGCAACTGTGGCAACTGCCACCTGACAATCCTTCCCGCCGGAGATGTTTACGCCTGCAGAAGAGTGCAGAACAGCAAGGTAGCCAACGTATTTACGGATCAGTTATCGGATGTATGGGTTTGTCAGATGGAGCAGTACCGTGATTACACGAAGTTTGAGAAGTGCAGCAAGTGCGAACTGTTGGCGTTTTGCCGGGGGTGTCCTGCCGTGGCAAGCGGTAAAGACGGGGATTTCTATGCCGCTGATCCGCAGTGCTGGAAGGAGGTTTCATGATGAATGAAGTGATGAAAACAATCTTGCACCGCCGTTCTTTCCGGCGGTTTGAGGACAGACAGATTGAAGAATCTGCGTTGCAGGAAATTTTGCAGGCCGGTTTGTATGCGCCAAGTGCGGGTGGCAGGCAGAGCGTGATTTTTGCAGTTTGTCAGGACAGAGAAGTGAATGAGCGTCTCGGCAAGATTAAGCGGGCAAATTCTCATCCCCGGATGGCTACAGCCACCAGTTATGTATCAAAAGAACAGCCCAGCATTGCAGATGATCCGAAGCTGCTTAACGCTTTTTATGATGCACCTACGGTCATCACTCTGTTTGCGCCGAAGAATTTTCTATTTTCGGTGGATGACTGCGCAGTAGCAGCGGAAAATATGATGCTGATGGCAGATTCTTTGGGGATTGGTTCCTGTTATATTGGTCAGGGGTGGATGGCATTTGCTGATTCCTACGGACAGGATGTGTTAAGACAGTGGGAAATCCCGGTTACGCACTATGCTGTCATGCAGCTTATCCTAGGATATCCGCGCGAGGAGGACAGGCACCCATCCGCAAAGCCAAGAAAAGAAAGACGTGTTTTACGATTTTAAATGGAAAAGGCGATAGTTTCCCCGCGGTAACTATCCCACAATATTGTGCGTACTTCCGCATTTTCTCATCATCCGTTATAGTTGAGTCATCGAAAGGAAAAACTTTCAAAACCCAATCATAACATTTATCATGGAGGATAAGACAATGAAGAAAGTAGTAGAATTTTTACAGGCAAATCCGGTACAGTATCTGGCAACCGTAGGACGTGATGGAAAGGCAAAATGCCGTCCGTTCATGTTCTCCGGCGAGATGGATGGAAAGCTCTGGTTCTGCACCAACAATACTAAAGCGGTGTACAAGGATATGCAGAAGAACCCGGAGATTGAGATTTCTGTTTCCAGTCCGTCCTACGCATGGATCCGCCTGCACGGCAAGGCAGTGTTTGAAAACAACATGGCTGTCAAGGAAATGTGCATTGCAAACCCGATCGTAAAGAGCCAGTATCAGACCGCAGAGAACCCGATTTTTGAAGTGTTCTATCTGGAAGATGCTCACGGTCTGATCGCGGACTTTTCCGGTAACCCGCCGTACGAATTCTAAGAGAAACAGACTAAAATTCTGGCAGACAAAAAGCCTGGAAACGGGCAGGGAGCTGCTGAGAAATTCTAAAAAATGAGGGATGTCGTATGAACCAGAGTGAGCGCAGACAATATCTGATCCGGGCCCTTTGCGCAGAGCGAAGAGAACGCCGGAGCATGGAAATTCCGATAGGAAAAAAGGAACAGGATGACCTGCTCCGGGCATTGATGAATGTCCGGGAACCGAAGCAGATTTCGGAAGAATTCCTGCAGATCCAGGATGAATATTTGCAGGAAGAGCAGAGCAAACGAACCCTTACGGATGTTTCTGAAATCGCGTCGTGTGATCTGGATGAGCGTCTGGCACTCTGGCAGGGCGATATTACTACACTGAAAATCGATGCCATTGTGAATGCCGCCAACAGCGGCCTGTGCGGATGCTTTTATCCGCTTCACGGCTGCATTGATAACATCATCCACAGCCACAGTGGCATACAGCTTCGGCTGTACTGTGCGGATCTGATGCGAAAGCAGGGACATGAGGAGGATACCGGACAGGCCAAAATCACACCGGCCTTTAATCTGCCGTGCAAGTATGTACTTCATACTGTAGGGCCGGTTATTTATGGAACTGTGACAAAAAAGGACTGTGACCTGCTTGCAAATTGTTACCGTTTCTGTCTGAAACTGGCGGCGCAGTCCGGTGTGGAAAGCATTGCGTTCTGCTGTATTTCTACCGGAGAATTCCATTTTCCAAATGAGAAAGCGGCAGAGATCGCGGTTCGCGCCGTGCGGGAATTTTTAGAAACAGAAACCAGGATAAAGAAGGTGGTCTTCAATGTTTTCAAGGATCTGGACAAAGAAATTTACAGAAGAATCCTCGGATCAGACAGAGCAGATTGAGCGTCTGAAAGAGACACTGGAGAAATCAGATGCGGTGGTGATCGGAGCCGGTGCAGGGCTTTCTACTTCGGCAGGATTTACCTACAGCGGGGAGCGGTTTGAACGTTATTTTTCAGATTTCGCGAAACAATATGGCTTTGCGGATATGTATTCCGGCGGTTTTTATCCGTTTCAGACTTCGGAAGAACACTGGGCCTACTGGAGCCGTTATATCTGGATCAACCGCTATCAGAATGCGCCGAAACCGGTGTATGAACAGCTCTATGATCTGGTGAAGGAGAAGGACTATTTTGTGCTGACGACCAACGTGGATCACTGTTTCCAGAAGGCCGGATTTGACAAGCACCGCCTCTTTTATACCCAGGGAGATTATGGACTGTTCCAGTGCAGCAGGCCATGCCATGAGGAGACCTATGATAATGAAGAAATCATCCGGTGCATGCTGGAATCGCAGGGATATATGGTGAAAATAGAAAAAACGGAGGAACCGCTGACTGCGGAAACGATGCCAGCGAAATCGCAGAAAAATCAGAGCAGATATCAGGAACTGCGACCGCCGGAACCGGGAACTTTGAAGATGCAGATTCTATCCGATCTGGTGCCGCACTGTCTGAAATGCGGAAGACCCATGACCATGAATTTGCGCTGTGATGACACCTTTGTTCAGGATGAAGGCTGGCACCGGGCATCGCAGCGTTATGCGGAATTTTTGCGCAGACATGAGGGAATGCGGCTGCTGTTTCTGGAACTGGGAACGGGATACAATACACCAGGTATCGTGAAGTACAGCTTCTGGCAGATGACAGACCAGAATCCCAATGCCACTTACGCCTGCCTGAATCTTGGTGAAGCTTATGCGCCGAATCAAATCCGGAAACGCGCCATCTGTATCAATCAGGATATTGGAGAAGTATTAGACATTTTACAGAAATTGCAATAGAATGTAGGTATTCGAAAGAATATCTGCATTCTTTTATTTTGCAGGCTGGGGAGGAAAGATTCTATGAAATCACAACCGAAAAACCTGATCTTTTCTAATAAAGATCTGATTCATCTGGTGATTCCGCTGGTCATTGAGCTGGCACTAAAGCTGATCGTAGGACTTCTGGATTCCATCATGGTATCCAGTGTGGGCGAGGCAGCGGTATCCGGCGTATCCCTGATTGATACGGTCTTTCAGCTTTTGATCTATATTTTTGCGGCACTGGCTGCTGGAGGCGCGATTGTGGCCGGACAGCGCTTAGGTGCCGGAAATAAGGCGGAGGCGAAGCGTTCAGCCGGAGAACTGATCTGGCTGAATGCCATCATTTCTCTGGTTATCATGCTGCTGATGTCTGGCATTTCCGAATGGATTCTGACGCATCTGTTTGGTCATATTGAAGCGGATGTGTACTATCATGCGAAGCGGTATCTGTTCGTGGCCGTCTTTTCCATTCCGGCTATTGGCATTTTTGAAGCGGGAACGGCCATTTTCCGGACCATGAATGATTCGGAGACAACCATGAAGATCTCGCTGCTCATGAATGCCATCAATGCGGTGGGCAACGCCATTCTCATTTATGGATTCCTGATGGGAACCCAGGGCGCGGCACTTTCCACGTTGGTATCCCGCTGGGTGGCGGCATTTATTGTAGTCTGGCTTTTGCTGAATCCGAAGCGGGAGCTGAGTATTGAGCGGAGCCTGCGCCACCGTTTTGACTGGAATCTTACCCAAAATATTCTGAGTCTGGGTATTCCGAATGGTGTAGAAAATGGAATTTTTCAGTTAGGAAAGATCGTGATTCTGGGGTTTGTAACTACATTTGGAACCAGCGCAATTACGGCCAACGCGGTCACGCAGACGCTGGCATCGCTGGAGGTAATTCCGGGCAGTGCCGTTCAGCTTGCCATGATCCCGGTCATTTCCCGGTGCGTGGGAAAGAATGGCTATGAACAGGCACGCTATTATAACTGGAAGCTGATGAAGATGGCCTATGCGGCCATGTGGATCTGGTGTGGTGTTATGGTCTTAAGTCTGCCGGGAATTCTGAAGATTTACAAACTGTCCGAGGAAACAGCAAAGCTGATGATCACCATGTTTTTATGGCATACGGCGGGTGCGGTTACCCTGTGGCCGCTGTCCTTTGATCTTCCGGCTTCCCTGCGGGCATCCGGTGATGTCAGGTTCCCTATGGTGATTTCCATTTTGTCGATGTGGGTTATGCGGCTTGGTGGAGCTCACATTCTGGCAGGTTCGCTGCAGCTTGGTGCCGTCGGTGTCTGGATTGCCATGTCCATGCTGGACTGGGGATTCCGTGGAACGATTTATGTATTCCGGTGGAGAGGCGGAAAGTGGATGGAGAAACGATTATTTAATTAAATAAAAACCCTTGACAAGTAAACGACCGTTCACTACATTATAAGTGAACGGTCGTTTACTTTATAGGAGGTACCGAATGACAGACACAAAAGAACGCATCCTTCAGACTGCCCTTCGTCTTTTCGCGGAAGACGGATATGAGGCGGTATCGGTCAGCACCATTGCGGGTGAGCTTGGCATGACGAAGGGGGCGCTGTATAAACATTACAAAAACAAGCAGGACATTTTTGACAGCATTGTCGCGCGCATGGAGCAGCGTGACGCAGAGCAGGCCGGAGACTATGAGGTGCCGGAGGGAACTGTGGACGAGATGGAAGAAGCATATCAGAGCACATCCTTAAAGCAGCTGCTGGAGTTCAGCAAAGCCCAGTTTCGCTATTGGACGGAGGATGCGTTTGCGTCCCGGTTCCGGAGACTGTTAACACTGGAGCAGTACCGCAGCGAAACCATGGGAAAGCTTTATCAGCAGTATCTGGCGGCGGGACCGATGGGCTATGTAGCGGATCTGTTTGCCGGTATGGGCTTTTCAGAGCCACAGGAGAAAGCAGCTTCTTTTTACGCGCCGATGTTTCTTTTATACACGGTTTACGACGGAGCAGAAGCGTCGGAGAAAGAAGCAGTGCTTGCGCTGGCGGATGCCTGCCTGGAACAGAGCTGTAAATCGTTGAAACAGGAAAAGGAGGAGACAGTATGAGTCTGAAAATTCGCAGAGAAACAGAAAAAGATTATCGCGCAGTGGAAAACCTGACACGGGAAGCATTCTGGAATGTATACCGCCCTGGCTGCACGGAGCATTATGTACTGCATTGCTACCGCGCAGACAGCGGCTTTGTGCCGGAACTGGATTTTGTCATGGAGCTGGATGGGAAACTCATCGGCCATGTGATGTACGCAAAATCTGAGATCATAACAGAAGACGGAGCGTCTGTACCGATCATGACGTTTGGTCCGATCAGCATAGCACCGGCTTACAAACGCCAGGGCTATGGAAAGAAGCTTCTGGACTATTCCATGGAAGAGGCGAAGAAGCTGGGCGTGAAAGCTCTGGCCATTACTGGAAATATTGATTTTTATGGGAAGTCCGGTTTTGTCACCGCAAGTTCCAGACAGATTCGCTATGACGATGCAGAATCGGAGGATGAGGTGGTTCCATATTTCCTGATCAAGGAGCTGGAACCGGGATTTTTAGATTCCATCTGCGGGACTTACCGGGATCCCAAGTCATATTTCGTGGCAGAGGAACATCCAGAAGACTTTGAAGCGTTTGACGCAACGTTTCCGGTGAAGGAAAAGAAAACGCTGCCGGGGCAGTTATTCTGATGCGTAATAGAAGGCACCTGCTATCCCTGTGCCTCGGCATTTTCTTTCTCCAGATTTCTGCTTTCACAGCCTGCAGAAGCTCTGGCTTTGTAATCAGTTCATATGCGGCTCCGGACAGAATCTTGGCGCCGTACAGAATCGCATTGTGGGCTTCCTCGGTTTTTCCGTGTTTCTTTAAGCAGCTTTGGTGCGCTGAATCTCCGGAAGATCCTGATTATGATCGTGTTCTTTGCTTCCTTTTCCAGTGAGGTCATTGGAAAAGGATTCAATCAGCCTGAGTTCGTTAGGGCGTTAAAGCTTGTTTTTCAATTGGGAATCCTATATAATGATAGAAATGGACATGAGGAGGTCAGCATGGCTCTTGAAAATAAATTAGGCATCACCAGTTCTGCAGAGCTTGCCCGGGAGGAAGAGCGGATCAGCAAGAAAAAAGCGGCAGAACTGTTCAAAAGCGGAACGCTGGACACGCTTCCCGCCGGAACATTCGCATCATTAAAAGAGATACACAGGTGTCTTTTTGAAGATATTTATGAGTTTGCCGGAAAAATACGGACCGTGAATCTGGCAAAAGGCAATTTCCGTTTTGCTCCGCTGATGTATCTGGAGGCGGCGCTGGCGAACATTGATAAAATGCCATGGTCTACGTTTGATGAAATCATTGAAAAATATGTGGAAATGAATATTGCGCATCCGTTTCGGGAAGGAAACGGACGCAGCACCCGCATCTGGCTCGATCAGATGCTGAAAAAAGGCATCGGTCAGGTAGTGGACTGGAGTAAGGTTGATAAAGAAGATTACCTGCTCGCCATGGAGCGCAGTCCCATTAAGGATGTAGAGATTAAAGTACTTTTGAAGGCTGCGCTGACGGATGAGGTAGACAGTGGAGAAGTATTTATGAAAGGAATCGACCACAGCTACTATTACGAGGGATACACGACTTTTAAAACGGAAGATTTGTAAAATAGACAAGGGATGAAAGCAATTTTAGATAATTGCTTTCGTCCCTTGTCTGTATTTTTATATTATTTCAGCAGTTTCTCTACATCCTCAATCCAGGCATCAATCTGTTGTTTTTGACAACGGACTGGAAATATCGGAGCTGTTTTAGCATAGAGGTTCCTCCATAAATTTAGTTTTGATCCGGAATATCAGAGTGCGTTTTGAGAATTCGCCACAGTGTACTGCGGCCGATGCCAAGACGCTGTGCAGTACGGCTCTGATTGTTATTTTCTTCTTTGAGTACCATGCGCACGACATCGTAGGTGATATGTTCAAGCGTCTGATTTAAGTCAAACTGATAGCCGGATTGTCCCGGAGATATCCAGAGTGCAGTTTCCTGATGCAGCAGACGCATGGTGTTTTCATAAGAAATATAAGGGGTTGTGGTGATCAGCATTAATTCATAAACAATCCGCTGCAGCTGATGGAGATTTCCATCCCATGGAAATTGTTTGAGCGCAAGGCTGGCTCTGCTGTCAAATCCAATGATCTGTTTTCCCAGGTCCGCATTCATCTGGTTGATGTAGAGCGTGGTCAGATAGGGAATATCATCTGTCCGTTCTCTCAGAGGCGGAAGATGGAGTGACAGACAGGAAAACAGTTTGGTGATTCCGGTAATGACAGGTTTGGAATCATAGTTTTCGTTATTCGTGGAAAAAGAAAAGTACAGACGGTTTCGTGTTGCCAGCCTGGTATCTGCAATATAGGAGAGCAGTTGGTTGAAAATCTGTGGCGGGATGGTTTCCATCTGTTTCAGGTAAATGCTGTGCCCATTGTGCGCCAGAGGGGACTCATGGTGCGTGAGCAGATAGGTCCAGTTCCGTTCTGTGGCATAGGCACAGTCAATCTGATAAAAAACGGCATTGCGGTAACTGCTTTTGCAGTAAATGTTGTACGCGGCCAGATCTTTTCCTGTTCCTTTTTCACCAGAAATCAGTACGGGGGTGGAAACATGGCTGTACTTTTCAATCAGATCCCGTGTGCTGGACAGGTTGTGTGTGCTGTTAAAGTAGGAAAAATCCATCATGGTATTGCTGCCGGCATTTTTCTCTGTGATTGCATCAATCTTTCGGATCTCCTGTTTTTCTTTCAATAGAGAATAAACATAGAGAAAGGTATGATTCCGCAGGGTTGATTTTTTCATGGTAAACCGGAGGGAGCTTCCTTTGATGCTGCGTTCCAGAGAAGCATCGCCGTTTTCCCATAATTTTTTGAAATGTTCCTGCAAAAAGGAAAGAACCAGCTTTTTTTCATATTCCGGCAGACTGGACATGACGATCCTGCCATACTGGTCGAAAATGGTACAGGAAACAGGATTGTTCTGGAATGCCATGGTCAGCTGTGTCAGTTCCCGGCGGCTTTGCAGGTATCCGCGAGTCAGCGTGATGGCCTGCTGGATCGTACTTTGTACGGATTCGTATCCGCTGGTGACGAGTACGGGCGTGATTTCCATGGAAAGGGCCAGGTCGTGCGCAATGACATCACATACAACTACGGAGATACCAAGATTTTTGATCTGCTGTATGATCGGCCGGGCTTCTTCTTTATGGAAAATCGTATAGATCGGAATATCGTAATCCAGGAGTTCACATAAGACACGGGCATGACTGGTAATGGTTTCAAAGCCTACGATTGCCATAGGCTGGCCGAAAGTCTGCGCGAGCCTGATTGCACGCAGGGCATCCAGCGACCAGAGCCCGATATCGTACACAGGGAGAGAGACATGTTCTTTCAGGTGGGCGGCAGTCCCACCGCGTGAGATGATCGCATCATAGTTCAGCAGATTCCGTTTGACCAGCAGGGAATCTACTTCAGTTAAGTTTGCCACATAGCAGTCTGCCTGTACCTGTGGCTCAGTAAGAAGAACTTCGTGAACTAGTTCATTCATGCCGCGGTAAGGGGATATGACAAGAAAATGGATAGTTTCCATGAATAACCTCCGGTGCTTGCTTTGATATGTTTCATAATAAAACAAAAATAAGAGAAAAGCAACGAAAAAACATAAGTGTTTCATAATGACACAAAAAGAAAAATAGAAATTGTGTAAGAAATGAGACGATGCTGATATGATGGCATCATCAAGGGAGAGTGAAAGGAGCAACAAATCATGAAACATCAGTTGATTATCCCATCTGTACTTTATACAGGAGAGGGAAGCATCGCAGAGAGCATCAGGGAAGTGATCGCAAAAGAGCAGGCAAAGAAAGTGCTTGTTTTTACAGATAAAGGAATCATCGGGGCAGGGTTACTGGATCTTTTACTGGATGCGTTAAAAGAGCAGGAAACCGCATATGAGATTTTCAGTGATCTGAGACCGGAGCCATCTTACGAGGATGTGGAAAAAATCCGCAGACAGGCAGAAAACAGTGAGGGAGACCTGATCGTAGCATTTGGCGGCGGAAGCGTTATGGATGCCGCAAAGCTGGTTTCTATTTTAAAGGGTTCTGACTATTCTGTAAAAGATCTTCTGGCAGACCCGTCTCTTGGAAGAAAACAGATGAAGAGTGTGGCCATCCCGACTACCTGCGGAACCGGTTCTGAGGCAACCTGCAATGCGATCGTGGCAGTTCCGGAAGAGGAAGTAAAGAAAGGTATTGTCAATACCGCCATGATTCCGGATTACGTGATTCTGGATGCGCAGGTGATCAAAAAACTTCCGAAATCCATTGTGGCAGCAACCGGAGTAGATGCGCTGGCGCATGTGGTAGAGTGCTACACTTCCAAAAAGGCCACTCCATTGAGCAATACCTATGCGCTTGCCGGGGCAAAACTGATCTTTGAAAATATCAGAGAGGCTTACTGCAATCCGGACAATATGGAAGCAAAAAGCAATATGATGCTGGGCGCTTTTTACGGTGGTGTGGCAATTACCGGAAGCGGTACTACCGCAGTTCATGCTCTGTCTTATCCGTTAGGCGGCAAATACCACATCCCGCACGGCGTATCCAACGCAATCTTATTTGCGCATGTTATGAAAATGAACAAAGAAGCCTGTGCAGTACAGCTGGCAGAACTTTGTGACGCGATCAATCCGTCCTTGTTTGAGGAAAGCATTGACGCGAAAGCAGATTATGTGATCGGTCAGATCGAGGACATCGTGAAGTTCACGGAGATTCCGACCGATTTATACAGCTTTGGCGTAAAGAAAGAAGATCTGGATTTTCTGGTAGATTCCGGAAGCAAACAGACCAGACTTCTGGTAAATAACCGCAAGGAACTGACACTGGATGACATTCGTTCCATTTATCTGAAGGTTTTATAAGAGAGAAGGGGGATTACAACATGGCACAGTTACCAATTCTGGCAATTACGGCAGGAGATCCTGCAGGAGCCGGACCGGAGATCACCGCAAGAGCATTTGCGAACGACAGTGTTTATGAAATGTGCAGACCAGTCGTGATTGGCGATCCGTGCATGATGCAGCAGGCGCTTGTCTGTACCGGATTAAACGATCAGATCCGGATTCATGTGATCGAAGATGTAAAGGATGCGGTTTATGAGAAGAGCATCATGAATGTTTACGATATGCATCTGATCTCCGATCCGTCTGAGATCGAGCTGGGAAAGATCAGCAAAGAAGCAGGAGAAGCCGCATTCCAGTATGTGGTGAAAGCCATTCAGCTGGCAATGGCAGATGAGGTGGATGGCACGATCACCAACGCAATCAGCAAGGAAGCCATCAACCTGGCAGGACATCATTATTCCGGTCATACGGAGATTTACGCAGACTATACCGGAACAAAAAGGTACTGCATGATGCTGGCACACAATGATTTCCGTGTGGTACATGTATCCACCCATGTATCCTTACGGGAAGCCTGCGACCGTTGTAAAAAAGAGCGGATCCTGGATGTGATCGAGATGGCAGATGAGGTATGCCGCGATCTTGGCATCAAGGAGCCAAAGGTAGCTGTGGCAGGCTTAAATCCACACTGTGGCGAACATGGAATGTTCGG
The DNA here is from genome assembly GCF_040096075.1 of Ventrimonas faecis. Lineage (NCBI taxonomy): Bacteria > Bacillati > Bacillota > Clostridia > Lachnospirales > Lachnospiraceae > Ventrimonas > Ventrimonas faecis. The sequence goes on along the minus strand of NZ_JBBMFJ010000001.1, from coordinate 182,228 downwards.
AAGAGAGGAAATTGAGGAGATTGAACCGGCCATTGCGGAGGCAAAGGAAAAGGGCATTCAGGCAATCGGACCGTGTCCGCCGGATACGGTATTTTCCCAGGCAATCGGCGGCTGGTATGACATTGTTGTATGCATGTACCATGATCAGGGACATATTCCGACAAAAGTACAGGGATTTGTGTATGACCGTGAGCGGCAGCAGTGGAATGCAGTTGCGGGAATCAATATCACGCTGGGACTTCCGATCATCCGTGTATCCGTAGATCATGGAACCGCTTTCGATCATGCCGGAAAAGGAGACGCAAATGAACTGAGCCTGCTCAATTCCATCGAATATGGAGCAAAGATGGCCCTGAGCAGACTTGAGAAAAGGGGGTAATCCATATGGATAAACTCCTGATCATTGCAGACGATTTTACCGGTGCGCTGGATACTGGAATCCAGTTTACCAAGATGGGGGTCCGCGCAAAGATCATCACGGATTACCAGTATGATTTTCAGGATCTGAAGGAGGAATACAGGCTGCTAGTGGTCAACACCGACACACGGCCCCTTTCCCCGGAAGAGGCGTATCAGAGAGTCTTCCATCTTGCGTCAAACGCCAGAAAAGCCGGATTCGGGTATGTATATAAAAAGACCGATTCCGGGCTTCGCGGAAATGTAGGCGCAGAGTTAAAAGCAGTCATGGATGCCTATGAAGAAACCGTGGCGTACTGCATTCCCGCGCTTCCATCCCTCCACCGGACGACGAAGGATGGCGTACATTACATTGATGGTGTTCCGGTAGAGGAAAGTGTTTTTGGAAAGGATCCGTTTGAGCCGGTTTTAAAATCGGATGTGGCAGATGTGATTCATCTCCAGAATGAGATTCATGTGGAGAAGGTGCCGCTGTTTTCTTACGAGCATGTAAAGTGGGAACAGGAAGAACCGACGGTATTTCTGTTTGACGCGGAGACGGATTATGATATGTACCGGATTGCCGGAAGACTGAAAGAACATACCAATTACCGGATCTGCGCCGGCTGCGCGGGATTTGCTGCGGCATATGAAGTACTAATTGATTTTGAGCGAGGAAATCCGCATTATATGCAGGATTCAGACGGACTTCTGGTTTTATGCGGAAGCGTAAATGAAATTACTGTAAAGCAGCTGGCCTATGCAAGAGAGCACGGCTTTCCGTCTGAACGCCTGAAAAATGAGCAGAAACTGAATCCCGAATACAGAACATCCGAAGCAGGAGAAGCATTTCTTAACCAGCTTTACGAAAAGCTCTGTGGAACGGACCGGTATCTGGTAGATACGTTAGATGAGGCAGATGAGGAAAGCGCACTGGCCTATGCAGAGCGAATGCGTCTGACCAGCAGTCAGGTACGGTTCGGAATCGCGGATACTCTGGGATGGATCGCAGTCGGTATGATCAGGCGGGGCTGGAATGGAACCCTGTGCATGACCGGAGGGGATACCCTGATGGGATTTATGCGTCTGACCGGAGTAACGGAACTGGTGCCGATCTGCGAGATCGGAAAAGGGGCAGTTCTCTCTGCCATGCGCTGGAATGGCAGAAGAATTCAGGTAATCTCCAAATCTGGTGGATTTGGGGAAGAAACGATTTTTCAGCAGATGTATGACACTGTTTTTGATGAGACAAGCATTTACAGAAAGAAGAATTAGGGGGTAAACATGGAGACAGCAAAGAACAAATGGCTGGGTATTTTTGATGAGGCAGAAGAAAATGTAATCGCTGCCGGAATTATTCTTATGGTTCTGATGGAGACGGTAAACACCATTTTTAAATTCGCGTATCCGTCAGCAGCAGGTCTGCCGGAGGAACTGGCAAACTTTGCATACACCTGGGTTGCGTTTTTATGCGCAAGTTTTTGTACCAAGCGTAGTGCGAACATCATTGTGGATGCGCTTACAAACCTGTATCCGAAAGCATTGCGGAATGTCCTGGAATATGTACAGTATGTCCTTGATATTGCAATGTCCCTGATGATCATTTATGGAGGTTTTCAATTTGTCGGAAAAACCATTGCTGAGGGAGGCACCGGAAAAACCGGATTTCCGCTCTGGATCGTGTATCTGGCACCCATCGTGGGATTTGGCGTAAACATCATTCGTGACATTCAGAAAATCATGGAAGTAAAGGCTTCCAGAGCAAAATAATACAGGGGGATCAATTATGTTATCATTAATTTTCGTATCATTTTTTATTGTCCTGCTGGGACTCGGATTTTCCATGACCTTATCTTATGGCGCGGCATTTATTATACCGGCAATTGCGACTGGTTTTACCCAGTACGATATGATGAGCATTGTGGAGTGGCTTTGTAAGGCAGCAGGAAAAAGCACCTATGTTGCGATTGCGCTGTTTGTAGTTTCCGGAAATATCATGTCAAAAGGGAAGCTGACGGAACAGATCTTCGCGTTTTTTCAGTATTTCTTAGGCAAAAGCCGTTCCTGCATTCCCATGGTTGCTGTTCTCACCGCAATTTTCTATGGAATGATCTCCGGATCCGGAATGGCCGTTGTGGCAGCCGTTGGCGCTATGGTGCTTCCGATGCTGATTGATTACGGTTACGACCGTGCGTTCTTTGCCGCAATGCTCGCGGCAGCAGGTTCTCTTGGTCAGCTGATTCCGCCGAGTTCCGCAATCTTACAGTACTGCGCGATGGCCGGTACGGATGAGGGACAGATGTTCAAGGTCGGTGCAGTCATTGGATTTACCTGTGCAGTCGTTCTGCTGGCACTGACGCTGATTCACTGCAGAAAAGACACCGGAGATATGGAGAAATCCAGAAAAGCTTATGAGAGTTTAAAGGCAGAAGGATTTGTAAAGGTAGTAGGAACCTCCATCTGGGGACTTCTTTCACCGGTCATCATCCTTGGAGGTATTTTTTCCAATCTGCTCAGTGTTGTAGAGGCAGCAGCAATTTCTGTAGTATACGCATGTTTCGTATCTCTGTTTATTTACAAATCCCTGGACCTGAAAGGATTATGGGAAGCATTTAAGGGTTCTGTAAAAAACGTAGCTTCTGTTGCGATGATGCTTGCATTTGCGGTAGCATTTTCCAGCCTTCTGGATGTATTCCATGGTGGTGATATTATTGCGGCGGCAATCACAAGCGTTCTTTCTACTCCGACCGCATTCATTATTGCATCGGTTGTGGTGATGTCCATCGGTATGATGTTCATGAACCCGATCGCGATCATTGTTCCGATCGTGGCGCCGATCGCGGCATCGTTTGGAATTGATCCGATGGTATATGGAGCCGGTATGTCCGGTATCGTGGCAATCGGTTCCCTGACTCCGCCGTTTGGTGTATCCCTGTACATCATGTCACCAATCGCAAAGGTACATCCGATGACAATCGCAAAGAAAGTGCTTCCGTTCTGGGGCGTTATGACACTGATTATTTTGATTTATATGCTCTTTCCGCAGTTAAGCGTGTGGGCATACCGATAAAATTTGGAGGATTATGTATGGAATACAGACACATTGGAGGACTGACTCCGGATGGAACTGTTTATGTAAATGATGATATGGGAACTCTGGAGGCAATGGTACCTCCGGGAAAATACGCGACAGCTCATGCTCCGGCACTTCTGGAACTGGAAAACGGAGATATGCTCTGTGCATGGTTTGCTGGTTCCTTTGAGGGCAGCAAGGATATCAGCATTGTATGCGCAAGAAAAGAAAAGGGCTCCGATCACTGGGAGGAGCCGGTGGCAGTATCTTACGATAGCGAACGAAGCGAGCAGAATCCGTCCTTATTCCTGGGACCGGATGGCGCGGTATGGTGTATGTACACTGCGCAGCTGGATCGTATGGAAGGAAAAGATAACATGCAGTTTACTTCTATTATCCGCCGCCAGAAATCGTTTGATGGCGGAAAAACCTGGGGAGAGGCAGATGTGATTTTCCCGCAGGAAGGAAGCTTCTGCAGACAGCCAATCCAGGTGCTTTCCAATGGAAGATGGATCTTCGGAAACTGGATCTGCACCGATTCTGTGAATGGCCTGGAAGGTGATCCGACCGCGTTCCGTATTTCTGACGACCAGGGAAAAAGCTGGAAGCTAGTGGAAATGCCGGAAAGCAACGGCGCGGTACATGCGAATGTAGTAGAGCTGGAACCTGGAAAACTGATCGCGCTGATGAGAAGCCGCTTTGCCGATTTTGTATACATCAGCCATTCGGATGATAATGGTGATACCTGGACCAAACCGGAGCCGACCGTGCTTCCGAACAACAACTCCAGCATCAGTGCCTTAAAGCTTCAGAGCGGAAGACTGGCAATTGCCTACAATCCGACCCATGTGCCGAATCCGCAGTATGGCAAGGTGGCATGGCCGGGACTGCGCTGTCCGGTAGCGGTTGCGCTTTCTGAGGATGGAGGCAAAACCTTTCCGATGGTGCGCCTGATGGAGCGCGGAGAGGGATTTTCCGGTGAGGAAAATACCACCAATAACAAGCAGTATGAGTATCCGTATCTGATGCAGGGAAAAGATGGAAGACTGCATCTTGCCTATGCCTATAAGAACAGAATCGGAATCAAGTATGTAAGCTTTACAGAGGAAGATGTGATGGGAAGCAAGCGGGAAACCGTAGGATTATACAATCCGACTGCGGCTCAGAGCAGATAGGAGCGAGCAGATTATGATCATTGATCGCGTTGAAAATATGGAATATTATGAATCCATTCTTCCGGGCCTGAAGAATGGGTTAAAGACCCTCAGAGAACTCCCGTCCCGGGAAGTGGGAAGATATGAATTTGAAGGCGGATTTCTCATGATTCAGGAAGGCGATACCAAACCGATGGACGAAGGAACTTTTGAGGCGCACCGCAAATATGTGGATGTTCAGATTATGCTGGAAGGATGTGAGGAGCTTGCCTGGGAGGACCGCAGTAAGCTGGTGCCAGTCATTCCTTACAATGAGGAAAAAGATCAGGAACGTCTGGATGGCGTAAAGAATCATACGATTCTGATTTCTAAGGGAATGTTCTTTGCAGCATTTCCCCAGGATGGACATAAAGCAGTTTCGCACACAGGCGAGCAGCATCATTACAGAAAAGCCGTGATGAAGCTGCGGCTTCCGGAATAGAACTATGCGTAAAAAAATTATTTTTGGAGGAAAGAACAATGACAGAGATTAAAGGTATTATTGCTGCAATGCAGACCCCGATGTTTGAGGATGGAAGCATCAATGAGGCAGAGATGAGAAATCAGATCAACCGCGAGATTGAGGCAGGATGCGATGGCATTTTCTGTCTTGGCACGAACGGAGAATTTTATATTTTGAGCTTTGAAGAAAAAGTGCGTGTGATGGAAATTTTTGTGGAGGAAGCAAAGGGACGTGTACCGGTATACGCAGGTACTGGCTGTGTCAGCACAGCAGAAACCATTGCCCTTTCCAAAAAGGCACAGGAGATCGGAGTGGATGTGTTATCCGTAATCACCCCCTATTTTGCAGCAATCAGCCAGGACGAGTTATATGCACATTACAAAGCAGTTGCGGAGACAGTTAATCTCCCGATTGTGATGTACAACATTCCGGCCCGCACCGGCGCTGCGCTGGCTCCGGCAACCGTAGGAAAACTGGCGGATATCAAGAACATTGCAGGTGTGAAGGATTCCAGCGGAAACTTCAATAACATTCTGCAGTACATTGACGCAACAAAGGGAAAAGATTTTGCGGTACTTTCCGGGAATGACGCCCTGATCCTGTATACCCTGATGGCTGGCGGTAAGGGTGGAATCACCGCGATCGCAAACATTCTTCCAGAGATCATGGTAAGCATTTACCAGAAATACCTGGCAGGGGATATCGAGGGGGCAAAAGAAGCACAGTCCTCCATCGCACCGATTCGTGACTGCTTCAAGTATGGCAACCCGAACTCCATCGTAAAATGTGCGACCAATTTGATCGGATACCCGGTAGGTCCGTGCAGAAAGCCGTTTGGCATGGTTGGAGAGGAAGCACAGAAAGCCATTCTGGATACCATCAATACCTATTATGCGGAGTACAAAAAGAATTGATTGGAACGAATCTGAGGAGATCTGGTTATGAAAATCATGGAAACAGTAAAGAAAATTCCAGGAGGTCTGATGATCGTTCCGCTCCTTCTTGGATGCCTGGTAAATACATTTTTTCCACAGGTGTTTGCCTATTTTGATGGAACGTTTACCTACTCTCTCTGGAAGGGCGGTTCCATGTCACTGCTGGCAGCGTTTCTGTTTTGCAATGGCACAACGATCAATTTTAAAGAAGCAGGTGTTACTGTTTATAAAGGAGTTGTATTGACGGCAGCTAAGGTATTATCCGGTATGATCTGCGGTCTTCTGGTGGGAATGATCTTTGGTGAAAACGGAATCTTTGGAATTGCACCCATTGCGATCATCGCATGTTTTTCTAATTCCAATGGAGGAATTTATGCGGCTCTGGCAGGCGAATATGGAGATGGAACTGATGTTGGTGCCGTATCAATCCTGGCGCTCAATGACGGACCATTCTTCACTATGCTGGCACTTGGCGCGGCAGGATATTCCGTTCCCGTCAATACACTGGCAGGATGTGTGGTTCCGATCCTTGCAGGCGTGATCCTTGGAAACCTGGATCCGGAAATCCGTAAATTCTGTGAACCGGGAGCTACGATGCTGATTCCGTTTTTCGCATTCCCGCTTGGAGCAAATCTGACACTGTCATCGTTTGCAAAAGCAGGAATTCCTGGAATTATGCTGGGTGTGTGTGGCACTCTGATTACCGGAATGACAGGATTTTTGGTATACAAGCTTCTGAAGATGAAGGTTCCGGCGCTTGGCGCTGCTGTCAGTTCCACGGCAGGAAATGCAGCGGCGACTCCGGCAGCGCTTGCGGCAGCCGGGGTGATCAGTACGCAGATCAGCGATACTGCTACGGCACAGATTTCAGCAGCAATCATTGTGACAGCAATCCTTTGTCCAATGCTGGTAACCTTTTTGTATGGACGAACGAACAGGCAGAAGGAAGCAGCAGTATAAAAAATTCTCCCTGAATAAAAGATTTCAGAAAACAACAAAACGACAGAAAATATTGCCGCAGCCATCAGACATGGGGCGCGGCGATATTTTCTGTCGTTTTGTTTTCTGTATGAAATTGTATGCTTTTCGAAAGCAGCGGAAATGACGATAGCACAGACAAAAAGGAAAAGCAAAGGGGAAAAAATAGAACTGGTGTTCGCAATACCTGTGGACAGAAAAATAAGCGTATGGTATACTGAATATCAGACTGAGAATCAAAAAGGAGTAACGAAATGACGAACGAAACAGATTTCCAGGAGAAAAAGCCAGCATACTATATTCTTGACAACTGCACCCGCTGCGGACGCTGCGCCCAGAAATGCCCGCTTCACGCGCTGGTGCCGCGCCAGGGGCATTACCGGATCGATCTGCGGTTCTGCGATGGATGCGGAATCTGCTATGACATCTGCCCGATCGGGGCAGTGGAGAAGGGAAGCGGACCAGAGCAAAGCACGTGAAGCCGAAAAGGTAAATTGCGGCTGTGACCAGTCATGGAGGTTTAAGCATGAGATCAGATGTCACTGAAAATAAAAAATCCACGTTATCTGGCGAAAAAGAAGGCTTGGTTTCGCGCACGTATCTGTGCATGGATTTGAAATCATTTTATGCCTCTGTGGAATGTGCAGACCGTGATCTGGATCCGCTGACCACGAATCTTGTCGTGGCAGACCCGTCCCGGACGGAGAAGACCATCTGTCTGGCGGTTTCTCCGTCTCTGAAAGCGTATGGAATTTCCGGACGTGCCAGACTCTTTGAAGTGATTGAGCAGGTGCGACGCGCCAATGTGATGCGCAAAAAGTCAGCGCCGGGCGGGCGCTTTACCGGATCATCGGTTCAGGCACCGGAGCTGGCGGCACATCCGGAGTACCAGATTGACTATCTGATCGCGTCGCCGCGCATGGCCCACTACATGGAAGTGAGTACGAGGGTTTATGACATTTATCTGAAATACGCGGCGCCGGAGGACATTCATGTCTACTCCATTGACGAGGTGTTTATGGACCTGACCAACTATCTGCCCGCTGCCGGATGCACAGCGCGGGAGTACGCAAAAAAGATTATGAAGGAGATCTTTGCGGTTACAGGACTTACGGCCACGGCCGGGATCGGAACCAATCTGTACCTGGCGAAGATTGCCATGGATATTGAGGCAAAGCACATCCCGGCAGACGAGGATGGGACCCGGATTGCCATGCTGGATGAGATCAGCTATCGGCGTAAACTCTGGACCCATCAGCCCATCACGGATTTCTGGAGAGTGGGGCGCGGCTATGCGGCGAAGCTTGCGGAAAACGGTATGTACACGATGGGAGATGTGGCGCGCTGTTCTATTGGAAAGCCGGGGGCTTATCATAATGAAGAACTGTTATACCGGCTGTTTGGAATCAATGCCGAGCTTCTGATTGATCATGCCTGGGGGTACGAACCCTGCCGCATGGAACACATCAAGGCATACCGTCCGGAAAACAACAGCATCGGGTCCGGACAGGTACTGCATTGTCCCTACACGGCAGCAGATGCCAGGCTGGTGGTAAAGGAGATGGCGGATCAGCTGACGCTGCAGCTGGTGGATCAGGGGCTGGTGACCGACCAGATGGTGCTGACTGTTGGGTATGATATTGAAAATCTGACCAATCCAAAGCGCAGTGGCGGTTACAAAGGCGAAGTGGCAAAAGACCGCTATGGAAGAAAGATTCCAAAACATGCCCATGGAACGGAGAATCTGGGACATCTGACTTCCTCCACCCGGCAGATTACCGAGGCTGTGATAAATCTTTATGACCGCATTGTGAATGAAAAACTGCTGATCCGCCGCATGTATCTGGTCGCAAACCATGTGGTGCCGGAACATTCCGTAAGCCGGGAACCGGTGGTGGAACAGCTTGACTTGTTCATGGATTACGCGGCACTGGAAAAGCAGCGGAAACAGGAAAAACAGGAACTGGAGCGGGAAAAACGTCTGCAGCATGCTATGCTGGATATTAAGAAGAAGTTTGGAAAAAATGCCATTCTGAAAGGCATGAATCTCTGCGAAGGGGCAACGGCGAAGGAACGGAATGACCAGATCGGAGGGCATAAGGCGTAATGGACCAGAAAAAAGATTTTTCGCAATATGAAGACATGCTCTATCTCAAACGCCCGGTATCCCGCAGTCACCTGCCCATGGATATCATGGACCGGGCGGCACAGTTTTCACCCTTTGCAGCGTTGACTGGATATGGGGATGCGGTAAAGGAAACTGCACGGCAGACGGAACGAAAACAGGAACTGGATGAGTACGAGAAGGCGGCGCTGGATGAACAGCTGCATGAGCTGGAGGCACAGATGCGGGGCGGGGAACTGTCACGACAAATGCAGGATGGCACACAGACAGCGGAATTGCAGGCAGCAGAACCGCAGCGAGCAGGCGCAGAGCTGTGGCCGCAGGTTACCATCACCTACTTCGTCCTGGACGAACACAAAGAAGGCGGTGCCTACCGCACTATTACCGGAGCCGTAAAGAAAATTGATTATTATGCGCGGTGCATCATTCTGGAAAACGGGACGCAGGAGGGCGAGATTGTGCCGGTGGATGATATTATGAAGCTGGATATCCATGTGGATTTCGATTCCCAGGTATGATAAGATAATAAACAAGAAATTCAGAACAGAAACGGGGTGGAGCAGATGCCATGTACGATCGGAATCGGAAAGCAGGACTTTGCGTCTTTGAGGGAAGGTAATTATTTCTACATCGATAAAACAAAACTGATCTCGCAGTGGTGGGAGTCAGGGGATTCGGTTACGCTGATTACCCGTCCGAGGCGGTTTGGAAAAACGCTGAATATGAGTATGATGAATTGCTTCTTTTCAAACCAATATGCAGACCGTCAGGATCTTTTTACTGGTCTTGAGATATGGAATGAGGAGAAGTATCAGAGTCTTCAGGGAAGTTATCCGGTCATATTCTTAAGTTTTGCTGCCATAAAAGCTGACAATCTTCAGGATACCAAAAAACAGATCAAAGCACAGATTACAGAAGTGTACCGGAATAACCGGTATCTGCTTGATGGTGCTTTGCTTAGTGAGCAGGAAAAGAAAGAATACGAGCAGATAACCAAGGATATGGGAGATGCAGAGTGTTCTTTGAGCATTCGCACATTGTGCAGCTATCTGTTCCGCTACTATGGAAAAAAAACAATCGTTCTTCTGGACGAATACGACACGCCCATGCAGGAGGCGTACATTCATGGCTACTGGAAGGAATTTACATCGTTCATCCGGAGCCTGTTCAATTCGACTTTTAAGACCAATCCGTATCTGGAACGTGGAATGATGACTGGAATCACCCGGGTTTCCAAAGAATCGGTTTTTTCAGATCTGAATAACCTCAGCGTGATCACAACCACTTCAGAGCGGTATGCGGACTGTTTTGGTTTTACGGAGGCAGAGGTATTTGCTTCTCTGGAACAGTTTGGCTTAATAGAGAAAAAGAAAGAAGTGAAGCGCTGGTATGACGGTTTTACGTTTGGATCGAAGCGGGATATCTATAATCCATGGTCCATCACGAATTTCCTGCGGGAAAAAACATTCATGGCCTACTGGGCAGCAACCAGCGGAAATGTGCTGATCAACAAGCTGATCCGAACGGCATCTGCGGAAATAAAGGAAGGCATGGAGGATCTGCTTCAGGGCAGAGAAATTGTGGTAACCTTTGACGAGCAGATTGTATTTGACCAGCTGGATCATGCGCAGAACGCAATCTGGAGCCTGCTTGTGGCCAGCGGGTATTTAAGGGTGGAGCAGGTCGAATACCGCGGAGCATGGAGAAAACCGTGGTATCATCTGATGATCACCAATCTGGAAACCCTGGGGATGTTTTCCGATATGTTTGCCGGATGGTTTGAAAATTCCGGAACCAATTATAATGCGTTTATCGAGGCTCTTTTGAAGGGAAATATAAAAGAAATGAACGCCTACATGAATGATGTGGCACTGACTACTTTCAGCAGCTTTGACACGGGAAATCATCCGTCTGAGCGGACGCAGCCAGAACGCTTTTATCATGGCTTTGTGCTGGGACTTCTGGTGGAACTGCAGGATACTTATCTGATCCGGTCCAACCGGGAAAGCGGGCTGGGGCGGTACGATGTGATGTTGATTCCGCAAAAGCCGGAATTTGATGGAATCATCCTGGAGTTTAAGGTTCGTGAGACGGAAGAGGAAGCTTCTCTGGGTGACACGGTTTGTGAAGCATTGAAGCAGATCAAAGAGAAGCAGTATGACCGGGAACTGATCGCGCATGGTGTGCCGGAAGACCGGATCCGCTGTTATGGATTCGCGTTTGAGGGTAAGCGGGTGCTGATCGGAGCCGGTTGATATGATGAAAGAAAACGCAATCAGACAAAGGACAAATCTATGACACTGACACAGTTAAAATACATCGTAGAGACCGCGGAGGCCGGGACTATCAGCAAGGCGGCGGAAAAACTGTATATTTCCCAGCCGAGCCTGACGGCGGCTATCCGGGAACTGGAGCATGAGTTTGGCATCACAATTTTTCAGCGTACCAACAAAGGCATTATCCTGACGTCTGAGGGGGAGGAATTTCTCGGTTATGCCAGACAGGTCATTACCCAGACGAGTCTGATGGAAGAGCGCTATTCCGGCGCATCTCCGGTGCGCCACCAGTTTTGTGTTTCCACCCAGCACTATTCCTTTGCGGTGGAGGCGTTTGTGGAGCTGTTAAAAACCTATGGCGGCGAAACTTACGATTTCCGAATCCGTGAGACCCAGACCTATGAGATCATTGAGGATGTGGCGAAGCTGAAAAGTGAAGTTGGGGTGCTTTATCTGAATCAGTTTAATGAGACGGTGTTGCGAAAGGCCTTCAAAGAGCATGATCTGAAATTTGAACGTCTGTTTCTGGCAAAGCCCCATGTATTTGTGGGCTCCGGAAATCCGCTGGCAAAACGGGAGAAGATCACGTTGCAGGATCTGGAACCGTATCCGCGGCTTTCCTACGAGCAGGGAGATCACAATGCCTTTTATTTTTCGGAGGAGATTTTAAGCACTCTGGAGAGCAGGAAGGACATCCGGGTCTGCGACCGGGCAACACTGTTTAACTTGTTGATTGGTCTGAACGGCTACACCATCTGCAGCGGTGTGATCAATGAAACACTGAACGGAAAAGACATTGTGGCGGTGCCGTTAGACGCCGATGATTATATGGAAATCGGGTATATCACGAACAAAAAAGTGGTGCCGGGGAAGTTTGCGGCACATTATATTGAGGCACTGAAACGGTTTGCTATAGACTAAAACTATGACAAACCGCTTTTTTTCAATATTTCACAGAGAACGAAAATGCGGGTATGATAAGAGCCATGAACAGCATGACATGCTGACAGTCAACTGAAGAATTTGAGAGAAGCAGCTATGGACGCATTTGCAGGAACGCAGAATGGCTGCAAATAACGGACAAAACAGATAAGGAGACAACAACATGAGCAAAAATACCCCATTTCGTTATGATTATGTAGGAAGTTTTTTAAGACCGGAGCAGTTAAAGAAGGCGCGCGCTGAGTTTGAGGCAGGAACTATCACCGCAGAGGAATTAAAGAGAGCAGAAGACGCAGCCATTACCGATCTGGTAGCAAAACAGAAAAAGGCAGGATACCATGTGATTACCGATGGCGAGTTCCGCCGTGCTACCTGGCACCTGGACTTCATGTGGGGATTTAACGGCGTAGGCCACAGCGCCACCGAAGAGGGACTTCCGTTCCATGATGAGGCAGCAAAAATCGATGACACTTTCCTGACCGGAAAAATCTCCGTGGAACATCATCCGTTTGTGGAGCACTACAAATTCGTGAAAGCGCTGGAAGATGAGAATACCGTAGCAAAACAGACGATCCCGGCACCGGCCCAGTTTTTAGAGCAGCTGGTAATGCCGATGAACATTGAGGATACCAGAAAGATTTATCCGGATGATGAGGAGCTGATTGCGGATCTGGTAGCCGGATACAAAAAGGTCATCGCAGATCTCTACGCGGCAGGATGCAGAAACATCCAGCTGGATGACTGTACCTGGGGATGTTTTGTGGATCCGAAGGCAAGAATGTTCTTTGGAACCGACGACACAGGACTGGAAAAACTGCAGAAAGAATTCCTGGAGATCAACAATCTGGTAATTGAGGGACAGCCGGAGGATCTGGTCATCAACACCCACATCTGCCGTGGAAACTTCCATTCCACCTGGGCCTGCACCGGTGCTTACGACAAGATCGCGGAGCTGGTATTTGGAAAGGAAAATGTCAACGCGCTGTATCTGGAGTTCGATGACGCACGTTCCGGCGGATTTGAGTGCTTGAAGCATGTTTCTGAGGATAAGAAGGTCGTTCTGGGCCTGATCACAACAAAATCTCCGAAGCTGGAGGACAAGAACGCTGTGATTGCGCGCATCCATGAGGCAGCAAAGTACGTGCCGTTAGACCGCCTGTACTTAAGCCCTCAGTGCGGCTTCGCTTCCTGCGAGATCGGCAACAAGCTGACCGAGGAAGAGCAGTGGGCAAAACTGAAACTGGTAAAAGAGATTGCAGAGGAAGTCTGGGGATAAAGGAGAACAGTACCATGCAGATAAGGCGCATATCTGCATGAGAACTGGAAAAAACCGGCAGGTCAGCTATGAAAACTGATCTGCCGGTTTTTCGTTTATACGGTATTTCTCTTATGTGAAAGATGACGCTGTCCGTAAATTAGTTAGCAGCGGTAGTCTCCTCAGCCTCAGACTCAGCAGACTCCTCCTCGGAAGACTCCTCAGCCTCTTCAGAAGACTCCTCTTCCTCAGATGCCTCCTCAGACTCAACGGACTCCTCGTCAGCTTCCTCAGAAGACTCCTCTGCCTCGGTGGACTCCTCTACGGTAGTCTCCTCGACGGTGGTCTCTTCTACAGTAGTCTCTGCAGCAGTGGTCTCCTCTTTGGTGCCGCCGCAAGCGGTGATTCCCATAGCTACCATAGCAGCAGCTACAACAGCGATCATGGATTTGTTAAATACTTTCTTCATCATAATTTTTTCCTCCTCTGTCCGGGATTCCTCTCGAACAAGCACATACTATAACGGAAAAATGTGACCAAATTGTGTTCAAAAAATAAAAAAATATGAAAATTCTTATCAAATTATTAAGAAAAAAGGGAATTATTTTGTATTTTTAAGCAATATGGTTACCTGCAGGATACTATGCCACAATCTGGAACCTGGTTTACAAGTTGTACAAATGGTATTAAAATAAGATTCAGAGAAAAAACGGTATATGATCTTCAAGGCGGGGTGTGATTCCCCACCGGTGGTAAAGTCCACAAGCCGAAAGGCACGACACGGTGCAATTCCGTGACCGACGGTAGCGTGCTGCAGCTTACAAGCAGGAATCTTCTGAACTGAAAATTCCGTATGCTGCAGGAATGACAGCAGATTTTGCCGATTTGGAATGCGAAGCATTGGCAAAATCACGTTGTTGTTTGCATAACGTAAAAACAGTAACGTAAAAGTCCGGATGAAAGAGGATAAGCAGAGCATGCCCGATGGTCAGAATCAGACTGTTGGGCATTTTTGTCCTTTCACGAACCTGTTTTCCTGTTTCGATGAAGATGCCCTCATCTCGGAAAGGAACGAAAACATATGGAACGATCATCAAAAGTAAAAAAGACAGTATTTATTGGAATGATGGGCGCGGTCTCCACCGTGCTCATGATGCTGAATTTCTCCCTGCCCTTTGTGCCTGGATTTTTGAAATTTGACATCTCGGAACTGCCTGCGCTGTTTGCGGGGTTCTTTCTGGGGCCGGTGAGCGGGTGCTCGGTTATTGTGGTCAAGGTACTGTTAAAGCTTCTGTTTCAGGGCTCTGATACCGCTTATGTAGGTGAAGCCATGAATATCATGGGAAGCGTATGCTTTGTTTTGCCGGCATCGCTGATCTATCGGTGGAAACATACGAAAAAGGGCGCGGTAATCGCAATGACGGTATCTTCGGTTGTGGTCAGCATTGCTTTTATTTTCATCAACGCTTACATTGCGTTTCCGCTGTACTCGAAACTGTACGGAATGCCGATGGAGGTCATTATGGGGATGGGATCTGCCATCAATCCGATGATCACGGATGTTCCGACGCTGATGCTGTTTTCAGTATTTCCATTTAATCTGTTTAAGCATGGCGTGACTTCCTTTGTGACCTATCTGATTTATAAAAAGGCAGGAAATACTTTACGCAGCATGATCGGCGGTGCGGAAAACAGATCGCTGAAAGCAAAGAAAGGACTGGAGAAAACAGTATGAATGAGAAGTGGGCGGTAAAGCCGGAGACTCTGACACCGGATCAGGCAGAAAAGACTCAGGAAGCAGATATTGTCGTGATCGGAGCCGGTCATGCCGGAATCTGTGCGGCCCGCGCGGCTGCGGAAGCTGGTGCGGGCGTGATCGTGCTGGAGCAGCAGGAACGAGAAAAACAGTGGGTGCTTGGCATCGGAGAAATCGGACACATTAATAGTCAGTGGCAGAAAGAGCACGGCGTCCAGGAGGTGGATATCGACACCTTTGTAAATGACTGGCAGCTTCGCACCGGCAACCGTTCCCTGTACCCGCTGATCAGAACTTATGCGCAGCACTGCGGGGAGGCATTTGACTGGCTGATCGAGCCATTATCCCAGGAGGAGAAAGATTCCATCCACCCGGTGCTGACGCCAGCAAGTTCCAATATGCCGGAGCTCCTGAACGGGCTTCACGCATGGCCGGGAACCCCGAATATGGGGATGGCATTGCAGAGTAAAGTCATAAAAGCAAATCACCGTCTGGCAGAGGAGTACGGAGCGCAGTTTTTCTTTTCCACCCGAGCCTTGCAGCTGGAGCAGACGGAAGAGGGCCGGGTAAGCGGCGTATTTGCCAAAGCTGTAGACGGAACTCTCTGCCTGTACCGCGCGAAAAAAGGCGTGATCCTGGCAGCAGGAGATTACAGCCGGAATGCCCAAATGTGCCGGTATCTTCTGACCGAAACGGCAGACCTGACGGAAGCGGACAGCGATTTCACCGGACATGGCTGGGATGGAAGCGGAATCTGCATGGGACTCTGGGCCGGTGGAAGGCTGGAGCCGCGCAGCCATGCGGCTATGGGCGGAAACTATTCTTTCCCGGGATTCGGCCTGATCGGTTCCACTCCGGTACTGCGGGTGAATAAACATGGAAAACGGTATTCGGATGAAGCCTTTGGTACTCACATTCTGGCAGCACTTCCGGGGGCGCATCAGCCCAATGGCAATCTGTGGGCCGTGTTTGATGACACGATTGAAACGCAGATTACATTTCAGACGCCCTGTCATGGTCTGCTGGATTATACCGATCAGGAAGAAATGGCACGGTTTGAAGCGGCACTTGCAAAGGCAAAGAGCCAGAAGAATCAGATGATCATGGATCAGGACCGGGCAGGGGAAAGTCGTCCGCTTTACTGCGCGGATACACTGGAGGAACTGGCTGGCCTGATGTTTGAGGAAAAAGCGGATCAGGAGACATTTCTAAGTGAAGTGAAACGCTACAATGCGTTATGTCACAGTCATCATGACGTTGATTTTGGCAAGGATCCGAGACTGATGCAACCGATTGAAAAAGCTCCGTTTTATGCCAGCAGCACTGTAAAGGACAGTCACCGGCCGGGGGGCCAGTCCCTGAAAATTCTGGTGACAGTCAGTGGGCTGGAAATCGATGAAAATCAGCAGGTGCTGGACCGGAACTTTGAGCCGATTCCGGGATTGTATGCGACCGGAAACTGCAGCGGCAGGCGGTTTGGCACACAGTATACCACTTCCCTGCCAGGACAGAGCATCAGCATTGCCCAGACGCTGGGGCGGGAACTGGGCAGATACCTGGCGGGAATATGAATACCAGTCATCACCAGACAGCATACCCGTCTGGATTGTCAGACAGAGCGATTTGTGCTATTCTAAATATCGTGTACTGCCCTGAAAATTCAGTGGCGGCTGGTTGGAACCTGAGGTTCCATCGGCGCGATACGAAATAGTAACAAAGTGAGGTTCTGCTTATATATATGAAAAGAAAAGCACTGATCGCGGCATTCCCCCACACGATCCCAATTTTCGCCGGATTTTGGTTTCTGGGGATGGCTTACGGCATTTACATGCATGTGTCCGGGTTCGGATTCTGGTATCCGCTCATCATGAGCATGACGATATTTGGAGGCAGTCTGGAATTTCTGGCAGTAAGCATGCTGCTGGCGCCCTTTGCGCCGCTGCAGGTATTCATCATGACGCTGATGATCCAGGCGAGACATCTGTTTTACGGCATCTCCATGCTGGAAAAATATAAGGAAACCGGATGGAAAAAGCCCTATCTGATTTTTGGCATGTGCGATGAGAGTTTCAGCATCAACTACACCGCCGAAGTGCCGAAAGGAATTGATAAAGGCTGGTTTTATTTCTGGGTTACTCTGCTGAATCAGTTTTACTGGGTCAGCGGAGCCACCATTGGCGGACTTCTGGGCAACCTGATCCACTTTAATACGGAAGGCCTGGATTTTGTCATGACAGCCATGTTCGTGGTAATCTTCCTGGAACAGTGGCTGAAAGAAAAGCATCACATCAGCGCCTGGGTAGGACTTGCGGCCAGTGTGGGCTGCCTGTTTGTATTTGGCCCGGATCAGTTTCTGATCCCGACCATGATCTGTGTTCTGGCGGTGCTGACAGCATTTCGTAAGCCGGTAGAACACAAAATGGGAATGGAGGTGGAACACGCATGACACTGACACAGCGAATCATCACCATTGCATTGTGTGTGGCAGGAACTATGCTGACCCGGTTTCTCCCTTTTCTGATATTCGGAGGAAAGCGCCCGACACCGAAGTATGTGCAGTATCTCGGAACTATGCTGCCCGGGGCTGTATTCAGCATGCTGGTGGTATATTGTCTGCGAAAAGTACAGTTTACCGGCGACACCTACGGTCTGCCGGAGATCCTCTCCATTGTACTGACGGTGCTGCTGCACCTGAAATTTCGGAAAATGCTGGTATCCATTGCCGTCGGAACGGTGTGCTATATGGTGCTGGTGCAGATGGTGTTTTAAATTACAGACTGAAAGTAAAAAGTACAGAACAAACATTCGAGTGTATCTGTACTTTTTTTATTTGGAATGATATACTGAGAGGGAAACAACATGAACCATTTATTTCAGTCAGGAAAAGAATATGGACCATTTTAAATTAGTATCTGAATACGCCCCCACCGGCGACCAGCCTCAGGCTATCGCCCAGTTGGTGGAGGGCTTCAAGGAGGGCAATCAGTTTGAGACATTGCTTGGCGTGACAGGCTCCGGTAAAACCTTTACCATGGCCAATGTCATTCAGGCGTTGAACAAGCCAACACTGATCATTGCCCACAACAAGACACTGGCGGCGCAGCTTTATGGGGAGATGAAGGAATTTTTCCCGGAGAATGCCGTAGAATATTTTGTCTCCTACTATGATTACTATCAGCCGGAGGCCTATGTGCCTTCCACGGACACCTACATTGAGAAGGATTCTGCCATCAACGATGAGATCGACAAGCTGCGGCATTCCGCTACGGCAGCGCTTTCCGAGCGGAAGGACGTTATCATCGTGGCTTCAGTTTCCTGCATTTACGGTCTGGGTTCCCCTATCGACTACCAGGAGATGGTGATCTCTCTTCGGCCTGGTATGGAGAAAGACCGGGATGAGGTTATCCACAAGCTTATTGACATCCAGTACACTCGCAACGATATGGACTTTCACCGCGGTACTTTCCGGGTACGGGGTGATGTTCTGGAAATCTTTCCGGCCTACTCGGACAGTGTGGCGTACCGGGTCGAGTTCTTTGGAGATGAGATTGACCGCATTGTGGAGATCGACACGCTGACCGGCGAGGCAAAGCTGCAGTTAAATCACGTTGCCATTTTCCCGGCTTCCCATTATGTGGTGCCGAAGGAGAAGATGCAGCTTGCCACAGAGAATATTCTGGAGGAGTTAAAGGAGCGTGTGGCGTTCTTTAAGAGTGAGGATAAACTGCTGGAGGCGCAGCGCATTTCCGAGCGGACCAATTTCGATGTGGAGATGATGCGGGAAACCGGTTTCTGCTCTGGGATTGAGAACTACTCCCGTCACTTAACCTTTGGAAAGCCGGGGGAACCGCCGTGGACACTGATCGACTATTTCCCGGATGACTTCCTCATCATTGTAGATGAGTCTCATATCACACTGCCGCAGGTGCGTGGCATGTATGCCGGGGACCGGTCCCGCAAGACCACGCTGGTGGATTACGGCTTCCGGCTTCCGTCTGCGTTAGACAACCGCCCGCTCAACTTTACGGAGTTTGAGAGCAAGATTGACCAGATGATGTTCGTATCTGCAACGCCGGGGCCTTATGAGGCGGATCATGAGCTTCTGCGGGCAGAACAGATCATCCGCCCGACCGGCCTTTTGGATCCGGAGATTTCCGTCCGGCCGGTAGAGGGCCAGATCGATGATCTGGTAAGCGAGGTCAACAAAGAAGTAGCGGCCCATCATAAGGTGCTGATCACCACGCTGACCAAACGGATGGCAGAAGATTTAACCGACTACATGAAAGAAATCGGCATCCGGGTCAAGTACCTGCATTCCGACATCGACACACTGGAGCGTGCGGAGATCATCCGTGACATGCGACTGGATGTATTTGATGTGCTGGTAGGCATCAACCTGCTGCGTGAGGGCCTGGATATTCCGGAGATTACACTGGTAGCAATTCTGGATGCAGACAAAGAAGGTTTCCTGCGTTCGGAAACTTCCTTAATTCAGACCATTGGTCGTGCGGCCCGAAATTCCGAGGGTCACGTCATCATGTATGCGGACACCATCACCGATTCCATGCGGGTGGCCATTGACGAGACGAACCGCCGCCGTCAGATTCAGCAGGCCTACAACGAGGAGCACGGCATTACGCCGACCACCATCAAAAAGGCAGTGCGCGACCTAATTTCCATTTCCAAGGCGGCAGAGAGAGCACCGTCTGCGGACGAAAAGGATCTGGAGTCCATGAGCGCGAAGGAACTGAACAAACTGGTGAAGGAAATCCAGAAGAAGATGCACCAGGCGGCAGCCGAGTTAAACTTCGAGGAAGCCGCCGTGCTGCGTGACCGGATGCTGGAGGTAAAAAAAGCATTACTGGATCTGGAATCCTGAAAAGCAAATAATGACCCTAAAAATATACTCTTATTGACAAAAATTCTCAATAAGGGTATATTTTTTTTACACGAGTTATGAACTGCTAACTAGAAGGAGAATTTATATGAAATTAAATGAGGGTATCATTGGCCACACCTACCGGGTGGAAAGTGTGTCAGTGAATGAGACGATTACCAGGCGTCTGGAGGCATTAGGAGTTAATAACATGACTCCGGTGATCCTTTTAAATAAGAAAGGAAGCGGTTCCGTGATCTTTAAGGTGCGCGGAACCAGACTGGCCGTGGGCAAACGCATCAGCGACGGCATCGAGGTCTCAGAGATGGAGGTGCAGAACCATGGCTGAGGAAAAAATGCAGATGGAGCAGATGCAGGAACAGGCAGGCGGGTTGAAGCTGGAGAAGAAGCAAAACGGACAGAGCCAGCGGGAAATCCGCGTCGGCTTCGTGGGCAACCCGAACTGCGGTAAAACAACCCTGTTCAACGCCTTTACCGGGGCCAACTTAAAGGTTGCAAACTGGCCAGGTGTTACGGTGGAACGGGTAGAGGGCCGTACCAGTTACAAGGGCCGTTCCATCAAGGTCATTGACCTTCCGGGTATCTACAGCCTGACTTCCTATACTATTGAGGAAATTGTTACGAGGCGCTGTATCGAGGAAGGCGAGGTGGATGTTATCATCAACGTGGTGGACGCGTCTTCCCTGGAGCGAAACCTCTACCTGACTTTGCAGCTGCTGGAACTGAAGAAACCGGTTATCCTGGCCCTGAACATGATGGATATTGTGGAAGAGCGGGGCATGGAGATTGACCTGCACCGCCTGCCGGAGATGCTGGGCGGCATTCCGGTGGTTCCGGTTTCCGCGAGAAAGCGCACCGGTCTGGATGTGCTGATGCATGCGGTGGTTCACCATTATGAGGAAGGTCCGCAGGGTGTTGTAGTCCATTACGATGAGAATCTGGAAGAAAAAATCCGCCAGATTGAGGCGATTCTGAGGGCCAAATACGGCGACATGGAAAATATGCGCTGGCATGCGGTGAAGCTACTGGAGCAGGACCCGGAGGTGATGAAGGATCATCCGGTGGATATCAGCCATATTGCGGAGAAAAATTACGAAAAAGATATCATCAATGAAAAATACAATTACATAGAAGAAGTTATGGAAGAATGTATGATGGGACGCGAGGAAAAGTCGGCATCCACAGACCGCATTGATTCCTGGCTGACCCATCCGGTATTTGGTGTGCCGATCTTTCTGGGAATCATGGCGACAGTCTTTTTCCTGACCTTTACCGTGGGAGATTTCCTGAAAGGATATTTTGAGTCCGGGCTGGAATGGTTTTCCGGGGCGGTGCTTGCGGCCATGCAGCATGTGCAGGCTTCTGACTGGCTCATCTCCCTGGTGGTAGATGGTATTGTAGCCGGTGTGGGCGGCATTTTAACGTTCCTGCCGAACATTTTCATCCTGTTTCTGGCGCTGGCTTTTCTGGAAGACAGCGGATACATGGCCAGGGTTGCCTATGTCATGAATGAGATCATGGGCCGGGTGGGGCTCTCCGGCAAGGCTTTTTTGCCGATGCTCCTGGGCTTTGGCTGTACGGTTCCGGCGGTCATGGCATCCCGTGCGCTGGCGAGTGAGCGGGACCGCCGCCGCACCATTCTCATCACGCCATTTATGTCCTGCTCCGCAAGACTTCCGATTTATGTGCTTTTTTCGGAGATGTTTTTTAAAGAGCATGCCATGCTGGCTGCTTACTCCCTGTATGTGATCGGACTGATTGTAGCCATTGCCATTGCGTTTATCCTGCATAAACGGGAAAAAAATAAGGACGAGGATACGCTGCTGATCGAGCTTCCGGAATACAAAACACCGAATGCCAGAACGGTGGCCATCTATGTATGGGATAAGGTGAAGGATTACTTGACCAAGGCCGGAACCACCATTTTTGTGGCATCCATTGTACTTTGGTTTGTCTTAAACTTCGGTGTTCATGGCTATGAGACGGATGTGACCCAGAGCTTTGCGGCTGCCATTGGGCGTCTCCTGGTTCCGGTATTAAAACCGGCAGGCCTTGGCACCTGGCAGATCGCGGTGGCGCTGATTTCCGGTTTGTCCGCGAAGGAAGTGGTGGTGTCCAGCTTCTCCGTGCTTTATGGCATCAGCAACATCAACTCTGCGGCTGGTATGGCAGAGCTTTCCAAGGTTCTGGGAATTGCAGGGTTTGGCATGGCCAATGCTTATGCGCTGTTAGTATTCTGCCTGCTGTATTCCCCATGTGTGGCTGCAGTGGGAACGATCCGGCGTGAAACCAGATCATTAAAATTCACGCTGCAGATGGTCCTGTTCCAGATTGTGCTGGCCTGGTGCTTTGCTGTGTCCATTTTCCAGATCGGAAGCCGGATCCTGTAGAGTGGCTGTCAGGCAGGAAGCTGGTGGCCAGAGCGCAGACAACTGGCTGCAGAGCAGACAGAGCGGACCGGAAGTGTTCAGGAAAGTGCGGACGCGCCCACCAGCTCCGGCGCATTGGACACGATTTTTAATGTCCCTTCTTTTCGGGAGAACAGATAGACCTGGTTGGAAAGCTGTTCTTCGGGGGAGACTTCCTGACGGTTGATGGAGGTCACCATGGAACTGAGGTCTTCATAAGAGGTTTCCGGAAGATTCGGAGTCAGAAGGACTTCGTGGACGCTGGATGGCAGAAGAATGAGATCTGCCTGAAGGTGGTCTGCGAAGTCCTTCAGTACGTTCTGGTAGATCATGCAGCTGGCACCGTACAGGCCGTTGCTGTTGCTGAGAACGTAAAGCGGAGATGCGTCATCGGAGTCCAGAAGTTCGCTGATGAGCTCTGGATCATAGTGTTCCCCCATGTTTTTTCGGGCAATTTCCTGCAAGAGATCGGCCATGCTCTGGATCTGAGCCGGGTATTCCAGTGGTGTGTTGTGGCTGGCGGCCTCCCATAAGTCCTGCACGGTCACATTCCAGCGCCGGATATGTTCCTGATGAATGAGGGCGGTCATCTGGCCGGCTTCATTGCGTTCCAGGGAAAGGAAAAAGACGATGGAGAGGTCGAGATAGGGAAGATGGGGCAGATCTTTTAAGAGGACCTGATTGGAGGCCGTGTGGATCATCCGGAACATGATACGGGAGCGCAGATCGGAAAAATGTTCCAGAGAATCGGCCTGCAGGGCAGATGGAGACGGAGTCGCGCGATAGAGCCGCAAAATATCGTGTACGATTTCAGAAATATCGGTTCCGTGGCGGTACTGTTCGTAGTAGGGATTCAGATAAATCGTAGGGGCAACAGAGCAGCCCGGGCTCTGAATGGTCAGCCCGTCCAGGGTAACGCCATTGTTTTTGGGAAGGGGCCGCAGGGTAAACTGGTAGGAATCGCCCAATGCCTCCTGCAGTTTGTTTGTCACTGTTTCAAGAAAAGTTTCGTATATCATAAAATACCTCCGCTGAAATATAAAATGCGCCGGAATAACAGGTACTGTAAAACTGGGAACATAATAAAAACAGAATGATAAGAATGTTTGAAATTGCAGAATTTTTATTATGAATTAATTGGAAGTGTAATTTTATTATAAAGGATACCCGGAGAGATGGCAAGTGAAATTTAAGAAAACATTTCCTTGTAGGGAAGGAGAAAACAGGGTAGAATATGGAGGGGAAATAAAAAATAAGGAAAGAATCAGGATATGAATCACATTGTAAAACGAATCGCGATTTTATCCGGGGTATTCGCAGCGGCGCTGGGCGTCTTTTTTTTCGCGAATAACCGGTGGAACAGTGGCCAGGACCAGGCCGTATATATGGACATGGAGGCGGCTTCGCTTCCCAGTGTTACCGTACAGATGTTAGACCGGGATATGAACCGGCTTTACGGATACCGTCAGGAGATGAACACCACAGCCGCAGGGGAAACTCTGACCATTCTGCCGGAGGACCGGGCACTTACCGTGCATATCACGGAAGGACCGGTTACCGGAATCAGCTATGAAGTGCGCAGCATGGACCGGGACCGGCTGGTGGAACGGACTGAGGTTTCGGACTGGCAGCAGACGGAGGATGGAATTCTTGCTGTGCTTCCAATCCAGAACCTGCTGACAAAAGAGCGGGAATACCAGCTGAAAATCCAGCTGGACACGGAAAATTTCGGGCCGGTTTATTATTATACCCGCATTCTGTGGACCGATGCCGCGGAAAACGCCCGCGCCATGGTGGATCTGGCAGCGGATTTTTCCATGAAGACCTTTGATTATGAGCAGGCAAGAAGTCTGACCACTTATCTGGAGACCAGTCCGTCAGAGGATAACAGCACCTTTGGACATACCTCCATTCATTCCAGCTTTTCCCAGCTCACCTGGGGAAAACTTGGCATGCAGCCGGAGGCAAATGTGGAAATCCACTTAAAGGAACTGGACGGTGTCATGTGCGGCATCCAGCTTTCCTATCAGGCAAAACGCCAGGGCGAGGACGGTACGGAAACTTATGAGGTCGAGGAAGACTTTACCATGAAATGGAATGAACTGCGCATTTATATGATGCAGTACGACCGCACCGTGAATCAGATCTTTTCCGGGGACCGCAGCGAATATTCCGGAAAGAGAATCCTGTTGGGCATTACCGGGGACGACCGTGTGGAGCTGGTAAAGAGCGCGGGCGGAAAGGTTTTTGCATACCGGGTGAACCGGGACTTATGGAGCTATGACCCGGCAGACCGCCGCGCCGTGAAAGTCTTTTCCTTCCGGGATGATGACAGCGCGGATGTGCGCAGCAATTATGACCATCATGATACCAGAATCCTTTCCGTGGAAGATGACGGGGATATGGACTTTCTGGTATATGGCTATATGAACCGTGGAAATCATGAGGGCGAGAATGGAATTGCCGGGTATCATTATACGGCTTCTGAAAACGCGCTGGAGGAGCGCTATTTCATTCCGTATTCCGGTTCCTATGAGCAGCTGGAGGCAGATCTTGACCGCCTGGCCTGCCAGACCGCGGGAGGAATGCTGTACCTGTATGTAGATCATGCCATTTATGGAATTGACATGAACAGTCGTGAGAATATGGTTGTGGCAGATTCTCTGGCAGAAGGAACCTTTGCAGTCAGCAGCGATAAAAAACGTATCGCGTGGCAGGAGGGTACCATTTACGAGTCCGGTGTGCTGCATCTGATGGATCTGGAGACCGGGGAAAATCGGGAAATCCGGGCCGGAGACGGGGAATATGTCCGCACCCTTGGTTTTGTGGGCCGTGACCTGGTATATGGCATGGCGCGGGGGGATGACATCTGGCTGGTCAATGGCCGGACTGAGAATCTTCCTATGTATAGTATCCGCATCATCAATGACCAGATGCAGGAAGAAACCAGTTATGAGAAAAATGGCTACTACATTTCCGAGGTTACGGTGGATGAGAGCCGGATCCATTTAAAACGCGTCATGAAAACCGGTCCCAACCGTTACGCGGACAGTCCGGAGGATACCATCGTCTGCAATGCGGATCTTGGAAATGGAAAACTGGACGGCATTGGCTGGTTTGCGTCACCGGAAAAGGAACGGGTCTATTTTGTCCAGCTGGAGGAAGAAATCAAAAACAGCCGGAGCATCCGGATTTTTGCGCCGAAGCGGGTGAGCTATGAACAGTCGGACCGCCTGGAACTGAAATCCAATTATCAGCTTTCTGATATGGAATTTTACGCCTATGGAAGCGGGCATCTGCTGAAAGTGACAACCGATTTTTCGGAGGCGCTGCAGCTCGCCTATGACAAGATGGGCTTTGTGACAGACAAGGACCGCAATATGCTCTGGAATCGTGTAAAGCGTGGAAATATCCGCAATATCCGGGATCCGCAGTCCGCGTTTGCTCCGCTGGCGCGTCATTTGGAAACCTTTGCGGAGAGCACGGTGTACCAGAATGAAGAACTGGTGGTGCTCAACGCGCGGGGCAGCAGTCTGGCCCAGATGCTCTACTTCATCGATCAGGGCATTCCGGTGGCCGCATACACCGGAGAGGGGCAGTACCTGATTCTCTGCGGCTTTGACCAGTATAATGTTACGGTGTTTGACCCGCAGACCGGGGAACTTTACAAGGCCGGTCTCAATGACAGCACAGAGTTCTTCCGTGCGCGGGGAAATGACTTTATCTGCGCAGTGAGCCTGCCGTAGTTTCCCTTTACAAAATCAGAATCTGTGGTATAATCATAAAGATTTAATAGAATTGTAAAGGTTTACTTTTGATATAGAGGTGTGTAATGAATCAGTATATTATGAAAGGCGGCAGTCCGCTGGTTGGAGATGTTGTGATCAGTGGAGCAAAGAACGCCGCGCTCGGCATTCTGGCCGCTTCCATTATGACAGATGAAGATGTGATCATTGAAAATCTTCCGGATGTGCGTGATATCAACGTTCTTCTGGAGGCAATCCAGGAAATTGGCGCACGGGTGGACCGCATAGACCGTCATACCGTAAAGATTAACGGTTCCACCATCCGTGAGGTCGCAGTGGATGATGAGTACATCCGCCGCATTCGTGCTTCCTATTATTTTATTGGCGCGCTGCTTGGCAAATACAAGAGTGCGCAGGTACCGCTTCCGGGCGGCTGCGATATTGGCAGCAGACCGATTGACCAGCATTTAAAGGGCTTCCGTGCCCTGGGCGCCAAGATTGAGATTGAGTGCGGCGCTGTCCATGCCCACGCCATTGACCTGGTGGGCGCGCACATTTATCTGGATATGGTTTCTGTCGGTGCAACCATCAACATCATGATGGCGGCAGCCATGGCAGAAGGCATGACCATCATTGAGAACGCGGCCAAAGAGCCTCATGTAGTAGATGTGGCAAACTTCTTAAACAGCATGGGAGCCAACATCAAGGGCGCAGGAACCGACGTCATCCGCATCCGCGGTGTCAGAACCCTGCACGGAACCGACTACTCCATCATTCCGGATCAGATTGAGGCAGGCACATTCATGTGTGCCGCAGCAGTGACCCGGGGCGATATTACCGTAAAGAATGTCATTCCGAAGCATCTGGAAGCAATTTCCGCAAAGCTGATCGAGATTGGCTGTGAGGTTATTGAGGGAGATGACGAGGTGCGTGTCGTAGGCAGACCAAAGCAGTGCTCCACCAACATTAAAACGCTGCCGTATCCGGGCTTCCCGACAGACATGCAGCCGCAGATGGCCGTGACTCTGGCTCTGGCAGAGGGCACCAGCATGATCACCGAGAGTATTTTTGAAAACCGTTTTAAATATGTAGACGAGCTGGCCCGCATGGGTGGCAGCATCAAGGTAGAGGGCAACGTAGCCGTGATCGACGGCGTGAAGGGCTTTACCGGAGCCCGTGTTGAGTCTCCGGATCTGCGTGCCGGCGCGGCTCTGGTGCTTGCCGGCCTATCCGCGCAAGGCTACACGGTAGTAGACGAAATCGGCTATATCCAGCGTGGATATGAGAAATTCGAGGAAAAACTCCAGTCACTTGGCGCAGCCATTGAGATGGTGGATTCCGAGAAGGAAGCGCAGAAGTTCCGCTTAAAGACCGGCTGATCTGCTTCATAAAATGAAATAATAACATTCAGAACACAGGCTGTCTGCTTTATCAGGATAGGATGAACGGACGGCCTGCTTTGTCATAAAGAATACAGAAACTGGAGCAGTTTGATAAGAATTGTAAACAAATCGTTAAATTCTGTAGGAAATTCGTCATGTTCTGGACACAAACTGTACACGTTTTTCCGGTATCCTGTAAGTAATCAAAAAGGATTACAGTTCATGCGCCGTATGAACTACGATGAAAAAGATCAGCAAAAGGAGGAACAAGTATGAAGTTATGGAAAAAAGGACTGGCCGGTGTCATCGGCGCCGCATTACTGGCAACACTGGCAGCAGGGACAGCACTGGCAGCAGAGAGCCGTACTAAAATTACCAGCGTGAGTATCACCATTGATTCTGATATCTCAGTAGGTGACAGCGGTGGAAGCGTAACTGCAAGCGCAAATGGAAGCAACTACGATGTAACCGATGTGGACATTGTGAATGATGACGGCGAGTGGGTAGACGGAGACGTTCCGAGAGTCGAGATTACCCTGGAAGCAGATGGTGATTATTATTTCACTTCCATGAGCAAGGCAAAGGTAACCTTAAAGGGTGACAAGGCAACCTACGTTTCTTCCAGAAGAGAAGATTCCAGCTCTACCCTGATCATCACGGTAAAGTTAGATGATCTGGAAGGTACCATGGAGATTGATGACGTAACCTGGCAGAATGAAAACTCACCGATCGCAACCTGGGAAACCACCTCAGGCGCAGTAAGCTATCAGGTCCGCTTATACCGCGGCAGCAGCTCTGTAGGCAGCGCAGTGAGCACCAGCAACGAGTATTACAACTTCGCGTCCAGCATCACCAGAGAGGGTGAGTATTACTTTAAGGTACGTGCCGTAAACAGCAACAGTAAGAAGGGTGACTGGTACGAGTCCGATTACATCTATGTAGACGATGAGATGCTTGCAAACATCAAGGCAGGCAACTACAACAGCATCAGCAATTCCACCGGAAGCACTACCAATGCTCCTGGAAACAGCCAGCAGGCATCCTGGATCAAGGACAGTGTAGGCTGGTGGTATCGTTACGCAAACGGCGGCTACCCGACCAACGGCTGGCTGCAGATCAACAACCAGTGGTACTGCTTTGACAGCGTAGGCTATATGCGCACAGGCTGGATTCAGGCAGGCGACGGCAACTACTACTACTGCGATCTGACCAACGGCAACATGGTGACCAATACCTGGACACCGGATGGCTACTATGTAAACGAATCCGGCGTATGGGTAAAGGGCAAGACCCGTTAATTCAGGATAAAAAACTCAGGGAGTCCGCTCAGGCGGGCTCCTTTTTGGGTTTTCCGGGTCATCTTTTCTCATTTATGCAATAATTGTTCTGCGTTCACATAAAAGTCCTTGACAGTGCATACTGAATCTGTTAAGATATGACACGCAGTCACGCGATGGCTGCTGTAACCAATAACTGAAAAGTGCGTAATCCCTTATTCAGAGTGATGGAGATACAAAGGATCTGTGAAGTCACGGCAACCCCTCACGAAATGCCACCGGCAGGAGCGTGCGGAAGGTGCCAACCTGAGCGAGAAATCGAGCAATAAGAGGATTTGATGAAATCAGAAATCAAGTCCGCGGCGTTGCTACGGACTTTTCTTTATGTTTCATTTTAATATTATTCTAAGGAGGATTTTCATGGAAAAGTTACTGTTTACTTCCGAGTCCGTTACTGAGGGACATCCGGACAAGATGTGCGATGCAATTTCTGACGCGATTCTGGATGCGCTGATGGAAAAAGACCCGATGAGCCGTGTTGCATGCGAGACCTGCACTACCACCGGCCTGGTTATGGTTATGGGTGAGATCACCACCAATGCCTATGTAGATATTCAGAAGATCGTGCGCGAAACCGTGCGTGAGATTGGTTATGACCGCGCGAAATATGGTTTTGACTGCGATACCTGCGGCGTGATCGTAGCTCTGGACGAGCAGTCCAAGGATATCGCTCTTGGCGTAGATACCGCACTGGAGAAAAAGGAAAACACCATGGACGATGACGCGCTGGATGCCATTGGCGCAGGTGACCAGGGTATGATGTTCGGTTTCGCAACCAATGAGACCGAGGAGTACATGCCGTACCCGATCGCACTGGCACACAAGCTGGCACGTCAGCTCACCAAGGTCCGCAAGGACGGCACCCTTCGTTACCTTCGTCCGGATGGAAAGACCCAGGTTACCGTAGAGTACGATGAGAACGGCAAGCCGAAGCGCCTGGACGCAGTGGTTCTTTCTACCCAGCACGACGAGGAGGTTACTCAGGAGCAGATCCATGCAGATATCAAAAAATATGTATTCGACGAGATCCTTCCGGCAGAGATGGTAGATGCAGAAACCAAGTTCTTCATTAACCCGACCGGACGTTTCGTAATCGGCGGCCCGCACGGAGACAGCGGCCTGACCGGACGTAAGATCATCGTAGACACCTACGGTGGATACGCACGTCACGGCGGCGGCGCATTCTCCGGTAAGGACTGCACCAAGGTAGACCGTTCCGCAGCTTACGCAGCACGTTACGTTGCAAAGAATATTGTTGCAGCAGGACTGGCTGACAAGTGCGAGATCCAGCTTTCCTACGCAATCGGCGTAGCACATCCGACCTCCATCATGGTAGATACCTTCGGAACCGGAAAGCTTTCCAACGAGAAGCTGGTAGAGATCATCCGCGAGAACTTCGACTTAAGACCGGCCGGGATCATCAAGATGCTTGACCTGCGCCGCCCGATCTACAAGCAGACCGCAGCATACGGCCACTTCGGACGCACCGACGTGGATCTGCCGTGGGAGAAGCTTGACAAAGCAGACGCACTCAAGGCATACCTCTAAAATAAAAATTTAATTTGTATACAGAAAATGCCGGGCGGCGCCAAATGGCGCCTTCCGGCATTTTCGTTGCTTTCCAATATTGTTATTATGGTTCTGGTGCCACGATTTTGGCAATTACGCGGTTGGGAAGACAGACGATGAGTTCTCCGTTTAAGGAAACCTTGCCCTGATGGACGCATACTTTGTCGGGGCAGGAGGCTTCGCTGATCCATGCGGTGCCATCTTGGATGATCAGGTGGTTGGTGCCGCCGTTTACGCCATCTATGATGAGATCTGCGTCCTGATTTAAGTCCAGAGTCCGGACGAGTTTTCCGTCTACGGTAATTTCGACCTGGGCGGCCGGTTTTTTATGCATGGCCTGATTGACCAGAAATCCTGCGGCGGCAGCCAGCAGCAGAACCAGGATCAGAACCAGTTCCCGCTTCTTTTTTGTCATGGAAGCACCTCTTTCTAAAACATGGGGTTGATGTTATAATAAGGTTACTGTCCGCACAGCGTGTGTGAACAGCATCGAAACTATAGCATAGAAGCAGGGAGATGTCAAATTGAGAGAAAGAAAGAACAGTCAGAACAGCAATGGACGTAGCAGTGCGGGAAAGATCGCGCAGTACGGCCTTCTCATTGCGCTGGCTTTTATATTCAGCTACGTGGAGGCGCTGATTCCGCTTCCCGTTCCGGTCCCGGGCATCAAGCTGGGACTGGCCAATCTGGTGAATGTGGCAGGACTCTACACAGTGGGAGCTGCCGGAACCCTGGTGGTGGGGCTGCTTCGCATTGTGATGGTGGGCTTTACCTTCAGCAATCCTGGCAGTATGCTGTACGCGCTGGCCGGTGGTATCTTAAGCCTTGCGGTTATGGCACTGGCGAAAAAGATGGACTGGTTTGAGAAGACCGGAGTCAGCATTCTGGGCGGTGTGTTCCACAACATCGGCCAGCTTTCCATGGCGGCATGGATTACAGGTACGGCCGGGGTGTTTTCCTATCTGCCGGTGCTTCTGGTGGCAGGCGTGATCACGGGCGGCGTGATCGGCCTGCTGGGCGGTCTGGTGACAGACCGTATTGCGCCGGCTGTCCGGGGAATGCGTCGGTAGCGCAAAAGCATCATACGGCGGCGCCGCAGAAATTTGTAGATACGGCAAAGATTATTCTATGGAATTGTGGATGAAAACGGATTATACTGAAAAAAGAAGCTGCGAGACCGGACAGGTGCGGAATACGGACCCACGTGCAGGCTGGCAGCAGAAACATTCGTAAAACACAGAAAAACTTGGGGAACGGGGAGGATGTTTATGGTTTACACAGCAATCAAGAAACTGGTGCAGTATGGCCTGGAAACGGGGCTGATCACAGAAACGGACCGTATTTACGCGACGAATCAGCTGCTGGAGGCATTAAAACTGGAGGAGTACGAGGAGCCGCAGGGTACGGTGGAAACTGGAAATCTGGAAGACATTTTAAAAGAGCTTCTGGATTACGCCTGTGAGCAGGGCATCATTGAGAACAGCATTGCCTACCGGGATCTGTTTGACGCGAAACTGATGAACTGCCTCATGCCGCGCCCATCTGAGGTGGAGCATGTTTTCTGGACCCGCTATCAGGAGGGTGGCCCGGAGGCCGCTACCAGCTATTTCTACAAACTGAGCCAGGATTCTGACTATATCCGCAGATACCGGGTCTGTAAGGATCAGAAGTGGGTAACCAGCACACCTTACGGAGATCTGGACATCACCATCAACTTATCTAAGCCGGAGAAAGATCCAAAGGCCATTGCGGCAGCAAAGCTGGCGAAACAGAGCGGATACCCAAAGTGCCTGCTCTGCATGGAAAATGAGGGCTACGCAGGCCGCCTGAACCATCCGGCAAGAAACAACCACCGCATCATCCGCATTACGGTAAATGAGAGCCGCTGGGGCTTCCAGTATTCCCCGTATGTATATTATAATGAGCACTGCATCGTCTTCAACGGACAGCATACACCGATGAAGATTGACCGCTCCGCATTTGTGAAGCTGTTTGATTTCGTAAAACAGTTCCCGCATTATTTTCTGGGATCCAATGCGGATCTGCCAATCGTGGGCGGTTCTATCTTAAGCCATGACCATTTTCAGGGCGGACACTATACTTTCGCCATGGCGAAGGCCGGAATGGAGCAGAAATTTACCATGCCGGGCTTTGAAGATGTGGAAGCAGGCATTGTGCACTGGCCAATGTCGGTTTTACGTCTGCGCAGTGAGAATCCGGACCGCCTGATTGACCTGGGCGAAAAGGTACTGACGGCATGGCGCAGTTATACCGATGAGGCAGCGTTCATCTATGCGGAGACCGATGGCGAGCCGCACAACACCATTACGCCAATCGCGCGTAAGAACGGAGACCGCTACGAGCTGGATCTGGTGCTGCGCAACAACATCACCACGGAAGAATATCCGCTGGGCGTTTATCATCCGCATCAGGAGCTGCATCATATTAAGAAGGAAAACATTGGCCTGATTGAGGTTATGGGCCTTGCAGTGCTTCCGTCCCGCTTAAAGAACGAGCTGGCAAAGCTGGCCGACGCGATTGTGGAAGGAAAAGACATCCGCGCGGATGAGGTGCTGGCAAAGCATGCGGACTGGGTAGATGAATTTAAGCCTCATTACGCATCCATCACAAAGGACAATGTGGATGGCATCTTAAAAGAAGAGGTCGGAAAGGTATTTGCCCGGGTTCTGGAAGACGCCGGTGTATACAAGTGCACACCGGAGGGCCGGGAAGCCTTTGGACGGTTCCTGACTTCGGTTGGATTCGAAAAAAAACAGAAATAAAAAATTCTTTGAAAGTGACGGTTTCTCTGCCGGATTTTTGCCGGGCAGAGGACCGTCACTTTATTTTGTTCGAAAATTGCTTTTGAAAATGAAAAAATACGGTGATTACAATAAAACGATTGTGAAACAGGCAATAAAAATGGTGATTGTAATTGTGAAAAAGCAGGGCTATATTACAGAATTATAAAAGCAAAGGCAGAGAACTGATTCAGAGAATGCCAGAATGCGGATGCCGGCACAGGAGGGCAGATAGAAACGTGTGCAGGCGAACGAACAGGAGGATGTCATTATGGAAAAACAGCAGAAAGAAAAACGACAGAGAAATGCGGCAGACTTACTGGTAGAATGTCTGCAGGAAGAAGGCGTGGAATACATATTCGGAATTCCGGGGGAGGAGAATCTGGCTGTTATGAATGCCATTGACCAGTCCACGATCAAATTTATTACTACGCGGCATGAGCAGGGCGCGGCTTTTATGGCCGATGTATATGGAAGACTGACCGGCAAGGCCGGCGTGTGCCTGGCTACCCTGGGGCCCGGCGCAACCAATCTGGTAACCGGTGTGGCAGATGCAGACAGTGACGGCGCGCCGTTAGTGGCCATTACCGGACAGGTCGGAACCGAGCGCATGCACATTACCGGACATCAGTTCCTGGATCTGACCAAGATGTTTGAACCGATCACAAAACGGACCAAGATGGTGGTGCGGCCGGACACGGTAGGTGAGATTGTGCGTCTGGCATTCAAATACGCGGAGAGTGAGAAACCGGGAGCCACACACATCGATATGCCGGTGAATGTGGCGAAAATGCCGGTGCTGGAGGGAGAAAAGCCGCTGCGCAAGAAAATCGCGCCGAAGGAGTATGCGGAGCTGGATACCGTGCAGGATGCGGCAGGCATGATCTTCCAGGCAAAGAATCCGGTGATTCTGGCAGGAAGCGGTGTGGTGCGTGGACATGCGTCAAAAGAGCTGACAGAGTTTGCTACCAAGCTGAAAATCCCGGTAATCAATACGATGATGGCAAAGGGCGTGATTCCGTTTGATAATCCATATTCCATGTGGACCATTGGTATTCCGCAGAAGGATTACCAGAACAAGATCATGGAAGAGGCGGATCTGGTGATCGCGGTAGGGTATGATATTGTGGAGTATGCGCCGGCTAAGTGGAATCCGGAGGGAAAAATTGATATTGTCCATGTGGATATGCGTCCGGCCCACATTAACAAGCTGTACCAGCCAGAGGTAGAAGTGGTTGGCGATATCGCGGATGCCCTGGTACAGATCGGAAGAAGAACTTCCAGACGCCAGGAGCCGGAGCGGGCTTTGGAGATCAGACGGATGATGGTGGAGGAGCATGAGTCCTATGCTTCCGATGATTCGTTCCCGATGAAGCCACAGCGGATCTTGAATGATGTGCGCAAGGTCATGGGACGGGAGGACATTGTGATTTCGGATGTCGGTGCCCACAAAATGTGGATCGCGCGCCATTATAACTGCTATGAGCCGAATACCTGCATCATTTCCAACGGTTTCGCAACCATGGGAATTTCCGTGCCGGGAGCCATCGGTGCCAAGCTGGTTCATCCGGAAAAGAAGATTCTGGCAGTGTGCGGAGACGGCGGATTTATGATGAACTGTCAGGAATTTGAGACGGCGCTGCGGGCCAAAACGCCATTTGTTACGCTGATCTTTCATGATTCCAGTTATGGACTGATCAAGTGGAAACAGATGGATCAGTACGGAAAGAGCTGCTATGTGGATTTCACAAATCCGGATTTTGTGAAGTTTGCGGAAAGCATGGGAGCCATCGGATACCGCATCACAAAGGCGGAAGAACTGGTACCAACGCTGAAAAAAGCATTTGAACAGGAAGTACCGGTCATCATTGACTGTCCGGTGGATTATGCGGAGAATACAAAGCTGACAGCGCATCTGAAAGAGCTGATGGAGAAACTGTAAGATCATAATAACAAAAAAGAATGCTGGGTTTCCAACATTCTTTTTTTGTGCTATGATTAACGGGTGTGTGCAAAACAGGAAAAGAAACGGGTGAATTATGAAGATCAAAAAAGCCATTTTTCTGACAGCGGCTTCCGCGTTTTTACTGTCTGGCTGTGCCGGAAATAATCCGAAGCTGACTGCCTATGACGCGCAGTATCTGGATTATTTTGATACCATTACCAGCATTACCATCTGCGCGGAGAGCGAGGAACAGTTTCAGGAATATAAGAGCCTGGCAGAAGATACCATGGAGAAATATCATGAGCTGTTTGATATTTACGATAATTATGATGGCGTGAATAATATCAAGACCATCAACGACAACGCCGGGATTGCCCCGGTCACGGTAGATCCGGAGATCATCCACTTGCTGGAGTTTTCCAGACAGGAATATGAGGAAACCGGTGGAAAGGTCAATGTGGCCATGGGAAGTGTGCTCTCTGTCTGGCATGATTACCGGGAGGTGGGAATGGAAAATCCATCCCGGGCGCAGGTGCCTGGCCAGCAGGAACTCCAGAATGCGGCGGAGCATGTAAATCTGGATCAGGTGCAGATTGATGAACAGGCATCCACGGTTTATCTGCCGGATGAGGCCATGAGCCTGGATGTGGGAGCTATCGCGAAGGGGTATGCCACGAAACGCCTGGCTGAGACCCTGAAAGAGGCTGGCGTGACCTCCGCGCTTTTAAGCCTTGGCGGCAATGTGGAGACCATTGGCACAAAGGCAGACGGCAAGCCCTGGCGCGTGGGAGTCCAGAATCCGGATACCAGCGCGGCGAAGGCTTACCTGCATGTGCTGAAGCTTACCGATACCTGCCTGGTGACCAGCGGAACCTACCAGCGGTACTATGAGGTGGATGGCGTGCGGTATCATCATATCATTGATCCGGACACCCTGATGCCGGAGAATACTTACGATTCGGTCACCATCCTCTGCAGCGACAGCGCCAGGGCAGATGCCCTGTCCACGGCGGTCTTTAATATGGACCCAGAGACGGGAATGGCCTTTGTGGAAGCACAGGACGGAGTGGAGGCGCTGTGGGTCTATCCGGATGGAACAGAGAAGCAGAGCAGCGGTTTCGGAGCCTATGTGGATCAGTGAGGATGAGAACATGTCTGCAGTGACAGGCGGGAGTTTCCTGCACGGCAGCAGAAAGTTGAGGACAAAAGAGAATGGAAGCGAATACAAAACAATCGGTAAGGCACAGCTGTATGCTGCTCCTTGCGGCCCTGGTCTGGGGCGTGGCCTTTGTGGCCCAGAGTGAAGGATTCAATTATGTGGGAACCTTTACGTTTAATACCTGCAGGTTTATTCTTGGCGGCGCGGTCCTGATTCCGTGCATTTATTTCCTGCACGGCAGAAAGGACAGTGTATGGCAGACCTTGCCTGAGGAGGAGAAAAAAGAGCAGACCCGCATGGGCATTCTTGGCGGCATCTGCTGCGGTTGTATTCTGTGCCTGGCCAGCTGCCTTCAGCAGTTTGGCATTGGACAGACAACGGTGGGAAAAGCCGGATTTATCACGACACTGTACATCATCATTGTGCCGTTTATGGGGCTGTTCTTAAAGAGAAAAATTGGCATCAATATCTGGATCAGCGCGGTGATCGCGGCTGTGGGTATGTATTTCTTGTGCATGACCGAGTCCTTCTCCATCGGGGCGGGCGACCGGCTGGTGCTGATGTGTTCCGTGGTATTCTCGGTACATATTCTGGTGATTGATTATTTTTCCCCGAAAGCCGATGGCGTGGTGATCTCCTGCGTGCAGTTCTTTACGGCAGGGGTGATTGCCGGAGTGCTGATGTTACTCTTTGACCATCCGTCTGTGTCGGCTATTATTGCGGCAGCAGCGCCGATCCTGTACGCGGGCGTGATGTCCTGTGGAGTCGGTTACACCCTGCAGGTGGTAGCACAGAATGGCGTGGATCCGACTGTGGCCTCCCTGCTTCTGAGCCTGGAATCGGTATTTTCCGTTCTGGCAGGCTGGGTGATTCTGGGGCAGAAGCTTTCCGGCCGGGAACTGTTGGGATGCGCGCTGGTATTCGCGGCAGTGCTGCTGGTGCAGATACCGACGGAGAAGCTGTTCCATACAACCAAATAAAAATGTAATTGCATTTTGTGAAATTTTGTGGTATTATAAGTCTCGTCGTGAGACGCGGGTGTAGTTCAATGGTAGAACACCAGCCTTCCAAGCTGGATACGTGGGTTCGATTCCCATCACCCGCTCTATTTTTATATCTAAATTCAGAATCACCCGCTTATTTTTTGCCCGGAAATTCCTTGTAAAATCAGGAGTTTCCGGGCTTTTTCATTTAATAGGAAATCATAACGTGTGAACAGTAACTGTCCCTGATTTCTTTGTTGGGAATTTGTTGAGATTTCGGAAAAGCAACGCTATAATGGAAATAAAATTGGCTATATGAAGTGGTCAGGTAACTGTGAGGGTACTGAACAGTTACGTGGTCAGAATGGAGGAATATCACATGAATGAAAATCTGGTAAAAAGAAATGAATGCCTGGCACAGACGGTCATTAAGGGGCTGCAGTCCCGCAATATGTCCGGTTATTATGCGACAAACAAAGAAGAGGCGCTGAAGCAGGCCCTGGAACTGATCCCGGAGGGCAGCAGCATTGCCATGGGCGGCTGCATGAGTGCCCATGAGATCGGGCTGATCAAGGCACTGGAAGAGGGTAATTACAATTACATGGACCGCGCGAAAATGGAGCCAAGAGCAGGACTTATGGCGGCTTACGATGCAGATGTTTTCTTAAGCAGCGCGAATGCCATCACCGACGATGGCATTCTGGTAAATATCGATGGAAATTCCAACAGGGTATCCTGTATTGCCCAGGGACCGAAAAAGGTGATTTTTATTGTGGGAATCAATAAGGTGTGCAGCGATCTGGACGCAGCCATGAAGCGGGCCAGAAATGTGGCAGCGCCTGCCAATGCCCAGCGTTTTGAAGTAAAAACACCTTGCAAGACGACAGGAAAATGTTTCGACTGCAAATCCCCGGATACCATCTGCTGTCAGTTCCTGATCACAAGATATTCCAGACACACAGGAAGAATCCATGTGATCCTGGTGAATGACGATCTGGGATTCTAAGGCAAAGACGAAACGGAAAATTTACAGGAGTACATATGATTCAGGAACGATTATTTGCGTTGCGGGATGAAAAGTTTGGGGATTTTCACAGCAGCCTGATTCCGGGACTTGCAAGGGAGAAAATCATTGGAATCCGTATGCCTGCCATGAGAAAGCTGGCAAAGGAATTTGCGAAAGAACCGGAGGCGGCTGTGTTTTTAAAACAGCTCCCGCATACTTATTATGACGAAAATATTCTTCATGCGCTTCTGATTGCCGGAATGAAGGATTACGATGCCTGTATGGAGACACTGGAGGCGTTTTTACCCTATATCGATAACTGGGCCGTGTGCGACGGCCTTTCCCCGAAAGTATTCGGGAAACATAAAGCGGAGCTTCTGGAGAAAATCAGACTCTGGATTCCATCGGAGCATCCCTACATTTGCCGGTTTGGAATGGGCATGCTCATGCGCTGGTTTCTGGATGAGGACTTTCAGCCGGAATATCTGGAGATGCCTGCCGCGGTCCGTTCAGAAGAATACTATGTGAACATGATGACGGCGTGGTTCTTTGCGACAGCGCTGGCCAGGCAGTGGGACGCGGCAATTTCCTATCTGGAACAGAATCGCCTGGATCCATGGACGCACAATAAGACGATTCAGAAGGCAAGGGAAAGCTACCGGATTACACCGGAGCAGAAGGAATATCTGAAGACGCTGAAGCATTAGCATCCCATCAGCTTTTCAAAATCCACTCTGCACATGGGGCGGTAGTATAAGAAGCCCTGAATTTCATCGCAGCCCTCCTGCTTTAAGAAGTCAGCGACCTCCTGGGTTTCCACGCCTTCGCAGACGATGGATTTCTTCATGCGTTTTAACATATGGAAGATTTCTTCCAGGACAATGTGGCCGCTTTCGGAGATCGTGTCTCCGAGGAACATCCGGTCAATCTTGACTTCGTCGAAGAGCAGATCCTTTAAGGTATTTAAGGAGGAGTAGCCGGAGCCGAAGTCATCCATGGATATCTGGATGTTTCGGTTCTGGAGACTACGGATGACCTGGTTGACGGCCAGCGGGTTGTTGACGTAGGTGGATTCCGTGATCTCAAAGGTGAGGAAGGACGGATTTATGCCGTAGGAGTCAATCAGATTCTGAATCTTCTGAATGAAGGTCTGAGGCTGTTCAAAATGGACCGGAGATACATTTAAGGAAATGCGGAAATCCTCCGGCAGTTTCCCGGAATAGCTGCGGAGCCACTGGAAGGCCTGCTCATAAACATAGTAGTCCAGGTTCACCACAAAACCGTTTTGTTCAAACAGTGGAATGTAGATATCCGGGGACCAGAGCATTTTTCCGTCCCGGATCCAGCGGACCAGAACTTCCGCACTGGAAACGGCCTGATTTGTGGTGCGGATCTTTGGCTGGAAGTAGATTTCAAATTCTTTGTTTTCCAGAGCCGGATGGAAGGAATGCAGGATCTCGGCCTGCATCTTCTCCTGCCGGTCAATTTCCGGGGAATAGAGACAGGTGTGGCTGATCAGTTTCTTGGCAATCCGGCGAGCCACATTGGCACAGGAAATCATAGTTTCCGGTGTGATTTCTTCATTCGGAATCATGTAGATACCGGAGTTGGTGCGGAAGAAACTGATGTGGTAGGTATCGCGGATCCGGTCGCAGATTTTCTGGTTCATTGTCTGAATCTGTTCGCGGAGGGCGTCTTCTGTCTGCTTGCTGACGTCGGCAATGCTGATAAATACATCAGAAAAGAACCGGGCCGTAAATAAAGAAAGGGAAGAGGCCGTCATTTCTTCATAGACGATGTTTAAAATTTCATTTCCCAGCGGATAGCCGTATTTGTCGTTGATATAGTGAAAGTTTTCGATATCGGTGGAAATCAGCGCAATCTGAAGCTTCCCGGATGCCTGGGACTGGATCAGGCGGATTTTCTCCGCAAGATATTCGGAAGATACCGTTGGGATGACCTGACTGCTTTGTTTCTGCTGTTCGGTGGCGGTACGGGAATTCTTTTTATAAAATTTATCCTGGTACATGTTTTTGTCCGCGGCATTGATGAGGTCGTCCATCATAAAATAGTGGTTCCGGTAGCTGGCCTCGAAGCCAACTGCATAGCTCAAGGGCAGGCTGGTGCGGGTATTGTATTCCTGGACCAGTGTGCTCAGCTGAAGATCCATATGCTTAAGCTCTTCCGGTGAGGTGTTTTCCTGAATGATGATGAATTCATCGCCGCCGTAACGGGCCAGAAAACTGTGATCGTCGAGGATGCGGGTCAGGCAGTAGGCGAAAGCCTGAATAAATTCATCTCCCTTTTCGTGGCCGTAGGTATCGTTGACATGTTTCAGATTATTTAAGTCAAACATCATAACACCCACGCCGAAGGTGGTGGCGCGGTCATTTAATTCCTGGAGCTTTTTCTCCAGGGATTTTTTGTTGTGGATGCCGGTCACATCGCGGTAAGCGTTGTTGAGCAGGCGCGCCAGCAGTTCCCGCTGGATCAGGGCCAGGACCATGCAGAATACAAGCAGGGCCAGGGTAAGGCAGAGATTGCGGTACATGGGGGTATAAGAGATATCCGGGTCGACCAGAAGCTTGATCAGATAAAGATTGAGTATCAGAATCAGCATGAGCAC
Source organism: Ventrimonas faecis (assembly GCF_040096075.1). Classification (NCBI taxonomy): domain Bacteria; kingdom Bacillati; phylum Bacillota; class Clostridia; order Lachnospirales; family Lachnospiraceae; genus Ventrimonas; species Ventrimonas faecis. The sequence continues at coordinate 140,977 of NZ_JBBMFJ010000001.1, read as the reverse complement.
ACCCAGGATGACTTCACAAAGATGCAGGATGCTCTTGTTTCGTTTCATAAGGTTCTCCTTCAGTATAGTTGCTGCAGGTTGGGTACGGATCAATTGCAGCGGGATCCGCGGCCGGTTACTCAGCCTGTACGATGATCATTCTCGCAAAATCAGCGCCGATCGCGATCTTACTTTCCCTGACCATGACGATGTAATTGCCGAAAAAGACAGAAAGAATACGAACAGCAGTGTTTTCCACAAAACCGAGAGTTTCCAGATAATGACGCTGTTCTTCATCGCCGCATATTTTCTGAACAAGATACTGCTGGTTGATTTCAGCTAAATTCAGTGGCATGATTTCCTCCTCTGGAAAATAATGTTAAAGTTAGTTACAGCTAACATCATAGCATAAAACGAAATCCTGTCAATCTTTTTCCATAGGAAAGAGAGCCCGGATTCTGTATAAAAACAATCAAATCTGGAATACTGAGAAATACTGATCAATAAGGTTGATTTACAGAACAGGGACCTTATGATAGACTGTAGGCGGTTAGCTACGGCTAACACATAACCAGAAAATGTGTGCCGCATCCGGCACAGGCAGGAGGATTTGACTATGATGTATCTGGAAATTGAGAAAGTAATTGGAAGAGAGATTATCGATTCCCGCGGAAATCCAACCGTAGAGGCTGAGGTTTACTTAACCGATGGCACCGTTGGAAGAGGTGCTGCACCGAGCGGCGCGTCCACCGGTGAGTTTGAGGCACTGGAGCTGAGAGACCAGGACAAGAACCGTTTTGGAGGAAAAGGTGTTTCCAGGGCAGTGGAGAACATCAATACCGTCATTTCCGATGTTCTGTGCGGCATGGACCCGTCCAATGTTTACGCCATTGATCAGGCTATGATCCAGGCAGACGGCACAAAAGATAAATCTAATCTGGGCGCCAACGCGATCCTGGCGGTATCCATTGCCAGCGCGAGAGCAGCAGCAAACGCTATGGAGATGCCGTTATACCGCTTCCTGGGCGGAGCAAACGGAAACCGCCTGCCGCTGCCGATGATGAACATTTTAAACGGCGGCGCTCACGCAGCAAACACCGTAGATGTACAGGAGTTCATGATCATGCCGGCCGGCGCTCCGAGCTTCAAAGAGGGCCTGCGCTGGTGTACCGAGGTGTTCCACGCTCTGGCTGCTCTGTTAAAATCCAGAGGACTGGCTACCTCCGTTGGTGATGAGGGCGGCTTCGCGCCGGATCTTGGCAGCGATGAGGAAGCAATCCAGGTGATTCTGGAGGCGGTTGAGAAGGCTGGCTATAAACCGGGTACCGATTTTGTTCTGGCTATGGACGCAGCTTCCAGTGAGTGGAAGAGCGATAAGAAGGGGGAGTACCTGCTTCCGAAGAGCGGCAAGAAGTTCACCTCAAAAGAGCTGGTTGAGCACTGGAAGAACCTGTGTGAGAAGTACCCGATCTACTCCATCGAGGATGGACTGGATGAGGAAGACTGGGAAGGCTGGCAGATGATGACAAAAGAGCTGGGCGACAGGGTTCAGCTGGTTGGTGATGACTTGTTCGTAACCAACACCGAGCGTCTGGCCAAGGGCATTGAGCTTGGCTGCGGCAATTCCATCCTAATCAAGTTAAACCAGATCGGTACCGTGTCCGAGACTCTGGAAGCCATCAAGATGGCCCACAAGGCAGGCTACACCGCCATCGCGTCCCACCGCTCCGGCGAGACCGAGGATACCACCATCGCAGATCTTGCAGTTGCGCTGAACACCTGCCAGATCAAGACCGGCGCACCGAGCAGAAGTGAGCGTGTCGCAAAGTACAACCAGCTGCTCCGCATTGAGGAAGAGCTGGGCGTTGCAGCACAGTTCCCGGGTGTGAAGGCGTTTAATATCAAACGGTAATTTATCTGTCCGATAGACAGCAGGGGGCGAAAAATCCATGGATTTTTCGCCCCCTGTTTGTTGCTATGCATATCGAGGATGTGCCAGTGGCACGTCCGCTGATTTATGCGTTTTCGTTATTGCGGTATTTTGCATTCTTCTCTTTCAGCTTTGCCAGGTACTCGTTGGCTTCCTTCTCGGATTTAAAGCGCATTTTCGGACCCTGCGGGCTGAGTTTTAAAACATAGCCGCCGGTATTTTTCTTTCTGAACATGGTAGATTCCTTTCTTGCTTATAGATGGTTTTAGTTTAACATAAAGCGCATGAAATGAAAAGTGTTATAGGTAAATACTGCTAAAACAATAAAAAAGTATTGATTTATATATGAAATAGCATATAATGAAAATAGATAGGAAATCACTGTTCAGTAGGTCTGCGCATTCACTGCGCTGACCGTATGAAAACATGGGCTTGCAGGCAAAAATCCCATTGCCGAAGGCAATTTTCAATGGATTTTTGCCTGTAACTGTGAGGGTACTGAACAGTTAAGATAGGAATTAGATGAGCAGGAAAGGAGAGGCAATTATGGCATGTACAATACAGGTGCGGGTTGATGATGAACTCAAAACAAAGTCTGATAATTTATTCAAAGAACTGGGAACGGATACGACAACAGCAATTCGTATGTTTCTGACGCAGGCTGTAGCAAATAATGGTTTTCCGTTTGAAATAAAAAGGAAAACCGTAAATCCGTTCATGGCATTATCAGAAACAGAAGTGTTGGATAAACTGGAGAAGGCACGCAAACACGCCGATCAGGGGGATTATCGGGATGCTGCTGTGATGGTAGCCGATATGAGGGCGAAATATGGATTATAAAGTTGTTGTTACATCCGATGCGGAAGCAGACTTGGACAGTTTTGTAAGATATCTTCTTTTTGAGAAAGAAAATACTCAGGCTGCACAGAATCTTTTGGATGATTTTGATTCAACCAGAAGAATGCTGGAGCGGATTGCCGGGAGCTTGAAAATGTGTGAGAATCCCAGATTAAAAAAATTGGGATATCGAAGAATTAATTTTTTGTCACACAGATATTTTCTGCTCTACCGCATTGCAGAGAATATGGTTTATATTGATGCGGTTTTTCATGAGTTGCAGGATTATGAAAATCATATTTTATAAACTGATTGTGAAAAACTGACAATAAAAAGTCGAAAATAAGTTGACATGCCGTCAAAATCATGGTAACATAAGGTAACATGATTTGAATAGCAACAGATTGGGTTGTTACTGTACGGCAGGCAAAACCAGTTCTGAACGATATTTTGTGTTGCAGATATTTGTTCAGAATTGGTTTTTTTATTTCCATTATATTGCCTGATACTATAGAAACAGATCAGACCGGTGAAGACCAGCTGGTACTGGTGGGGACAAGTATGAAAATTGAAAAAGTGATTAACAACAATGTGGTCAGTGCCCTGGAAGACGGCCGGGAAGTGGTCGTTATGGGAAAGGGCATTGGCTTCCAGCTCCGGGCCGGCATGGATATTCCGGAGGAGCTGATCGAAAAGGTGTTCCGTCTGGACAATCCGGGGGTCATGGATCAGTTCAAGAGCCTGGTCCAGAAGCTTCCGCCGGAGCGGCTTCAGATTTCAGCAGAGGTGATCCAGTACGCCAAAGGCGTCATGAACAAAAAACTAAATCACAACATTTATCTTACGCTGACGGATCATATCAATTTCGCGATTGAGCGGTATCAGAAAAAAATGCTGTTTGGCAATCCGCTGCTTCGGGAGGTGCGTACCTTTTACCGGGAAGAGTATCTTATCGGAACCTTCGCGCTGGATCTGATTGAGCGCAGGCTTGGAATTTCGTTTCCGGCCGATGAAGCGGCTTCCATTGCCCTTCATATTGTAAATGCGGAGTACAACACCCGCATGCGGGACACTATTGATATGACAAAGATCATTCAGGATGTTCTTAAATTAGTGGGAGAATATTTTCATATAGAGCTGGATGAAACCTCTACAAGTTACGAGCGCATGATCACGCATCTGCGTTTTCTGGCGCACCGGATCTACAGCGGGGAGTCGCTGGATGACGGAGCCGGGCTGGAAGAGTTTCACGCCATGATCCGGCAGATGTATCCGGAGGAATACGCCTGCAGCAGGAAGGTAAAGGAGTTCATCTGGCAGACCTACGGCCATGAAGTGTCGGAGGAAGAAGTATCGTATCTGTCTGTTCATATCCGGCGGGTCAGAAACTGCAGTCCGCAGGCGTAACGCAAAAGCCGCACAGGGGGAGTTCGGCAGCGGCATGCAGCAACACGAATGGAAGTGGATGGACAGAAAAAAGAAAGGGGAAAAGAGTTATGTTTCAGGCACTGAAAAAAATGTTTGGAGGAAAAAAGGAGGCGGCAGAGGTGCTGTCACCGGTATCCGGCCAGGTGGTTCCGTTAAGTGAAGTGAACGATCCGGCTTTTGCTCAGGAAATCCTGGGGAAGGGCGTGGCTGTGAAGCCGTCGGAAGGGGAGTTCCGGGCACCGTTTTCCGGTGAGGTCACCGTTATGTTTGACACCGGACACGCAGTCAGCATCAAAGGGGATAACGGTGCTGAGGTGATTGTTCATATTGGACTGGATACGGTACAGTTGAAAGGACAGCATTTTACAGCCTATGTAAAACAGGGCGACCGGGTTCAGGCGGGAGACCTTCTGATCACGGCAGATTTGGAGCAGATTCAGGCAGCCGGTTACGATGTTATCACGCCGGTTATCATCTGCAACACACAGGATTTCCCGGATATGGCCTGTCATACCGGAATCCAGGTAAGGGCCGGTGAACCGGTTATTACCTTATAGTAAAAGAACGGAGTGATCCAATACGAAGAAATTACACATAAAGCTTCATGATCCAGAGGGCCTTCACGCACGCAATTCTGCGCGGATTTTTGCTGCAGCAGGAAAGCTGAATGCGCAAATCCGTTTAAGCACAGGGGAGAAAACGGCAAGGGCGGATCACATTCTGGAACTGATGGCTTTGGCGGCCGGGGCTGGTGATCTTATAGAGATCCGGGCAGACGGTGAAGAGGCAGAAGCGGCAGTGAACGCAATTGCGCAGATTCTTCAGGCGTAGAAACTGTGGATTTCGTCACAGCAGCTTTTCACAAAGGCGATTTGAATCCATTGGGGAATGGTTCAAATAAATAAAAGAAGCCGAAAGGCGAAAAAGAAAGGGGTTTTACATTATGATGAAGTTTTTCCAGAGACTGGGCAAGGCTTTGATGCTTCCGGTAGCATGTCTTCCGGTATGCGGTATCCTGATGGGAATCGGATACATTCTGGCACCTGCGGCAATGGCAGGTGAGGTTCAGGGCTTCACGGCAGGAGGCATGGCATATTCCATCGGCCTGTTCCTGATCAAAGCAGGAGGCGCACTGATTGATAATATGTCCTGGCTGTTCGCAATTGGCGTGGCAGTCGGTATGGCAGATGATGCAGATGGTACAGCAGGTCTTGCAGGCCTGGTTTCCATGTACATGATCACTACGCTCTTAAGCAGCGGTTCCGTTGCCGGTATCACCGGTCACGAGGCAGCTCCGGCGTTCGGCAAGATCGTGAACCAGTTCGTTGGTATTGTTTCCGGTCTGATCGGTGCGAACTGCTACAATAAGTACAAATCCGTAAAGCTTCCGGATGCGCTGGCATTCTTCAGCGGCAAGCGTGCAGTTGCGATCTTCACCGCACTGTATTCTATCGTGGCAGCACTTGTTCTGTTCTTTGTATGGCCATTAGTTTACGGTGCACTGGTTACCCTGGGTGAGACCTTTATCGGCATGGGCGCTCTTGGTGCAGGTATCTACGCGTTCTTCAACCGTCTGCTGATCCCGTTCGGTCTGCATCATGCACTGAACTCTGTATTCTGGTTCGATGTAGCCGGAATCAGTGATTTAAGTAATTTCTGGGGCAACACCGGTGTTTACGGACAGACAGGTATGTACATGACCGGTTTCTTCCCGTTCATGATGTTTGGTCTTCCGGCAGCCTGCCTGGCTATGTATCAGACTGCAAAACCGGCTAAAAAGAAAATGGTATACGGACTGCTTGCATCCGCAGCATTCTGTTCCTTCTTTACCGGCGTAACCGAGCCGATCGAGTTCTCTTTCATGTTCCTGGCTCCTGGTCTGTATGTGGTACATGCTCTGTTAGCAGGTATCACCGCTGGTATTACCGTAGCACTTCCGATCCGTGCAGGTTTCTCCTTCTCCGGCGGTGCGGTAGATATGGTACTCAGCTCCTTCACTCCGCTGGCACAGAACCCGTGGCTGCTGATCCCGGTTGGCCTGGCTGTCGGTGTGATCTACTATGTAGTATTCCGTGTTGTTATCGTTAAGTTCAATCTGAAGACTCCGGGTCGTGAGGATGATGACGCAGATGAAACTCAGGTGAAACTTGCAAACAATGACTTTACTCAGGTAGCAAAGATCGTTCTGGAAGGCGTAGGCGGTCCGGAGAACGTAGCTTCTATCGATAACTGCATCACCAGACTTCGTCTGGAGATCAAGGATTACACGAAGGTGGATGAAAAACGGATCAAATCCGCAGGCGTTGCAGGCGTGATGCGTCCGAGCAAGACCTCTGTTCAGGTCATCATCGGAACCCAGGTACAGTTTGTGGCAGATGAATTCAAAAAGCTTTGCAAATAGCAAAGTCCTCCCTGGTTCCAAACCATAGATATGCGAAAGGGCTTTCCCTGGTACGGGGAGGGCCCTTTTGCGCGTCTGCGGAAAAACGGAAAAAGTTTTGCTTTGCTTCACAGAACGGTCATATTCTTCTGCTAAGATGAAATACAATTGCAGATAGAAAGAAGAGGGCGATATTTATGAAACTGAGACAGGGAGAAATGAAGAAAACCATGAAGGGCATTCTGGCAGGAGCATTTCTGCTGGCGGTAGGAAGCGCAGCTGTTTTTGCGGTTGGCACTGAGACAGAGCTTAAGGCTTACGCGGCCGAATGGCAGCAGGCAGAAAACGGAGACTGGACTTACAAAGAAGACGATGGCAGCCTGGCATCCGGCTGGCAGAAAATCGACGGTGTCTGGTATGATCTGGATGCGGAAAATGGGGTGTGGAACAGCCATCCGTCCCTGGATGAGACTTCCGTCTGCTATCTGGTGGAGAATGCGGTAAACCGTGCCGGCTGGTTCAACCGGGAAATTTCTGAGGATATTGTGCTGCATTACCGGGTAGACAGCAAAAACCAGTACAAATATACCGTTGTAGTTCAGGAAGAGAGCCGCCCGGATGAGATTGGAAGCACTTTAAAAACCTTTGAGGTCGACAGACGGACCGGAACAGCCAAGGATGTTTCCACGAAGATCGTATTGGATCTGTATGAATAGAACTTACAAAAACTTAGTATTCAAAAAAAAGAATTAATTTTACTTATGACATTTCCTGCATTATAATGAGATTATCAACAAGGAGTTAAAGCATTGCAGGTTCGTGCAAAACCGCAGTGCGAGACGAAGAAGGAGGAAATGTATGGCACGTTTGTATGTCAAGATCAAAGACCAGGATAACGTTGTTGTAGCTGTTCAGGATCTGAAGGCCGGCACCGAGATCATGGAAGGTCTTGTGACCAATCAGGACATTCCGCAGGCTCATAAGATTGCCCTGTGTGATATCCCGGCAGGCGGAGAGATCATTCGTTACGGCGTTGTTCTCGGCTATGCGATCAACGATATCAAGAAGGGTGACTGGATCAATGAGCATATGCTGGATCTCCCGCAGAGTCCGTCTGTAGACGATATGGAGTACGGCACCAATCTGGTACCGGTGGAGGATCTTCCGATGCCGACCAGAACCACCTGGATGGGTTACCGCAATGCCGAGGGTCCGGCAGGCACCAGAAACCTTCTGGGAATCGTAACCACGGTTCAGTGTGCAGCAGGTGTATTAAAGGTAGCAGTAGAGCGCATTAAGAAGGAACTGCTTCCGAAGTATCCGAATGTAGATGGTGTGGTAGCAGTTACCCATCCGTATGGCTGTGGTGTTGCGATCAACGCACCGTTAGCATATATCCCGATCCGCGCCATCACCAATGTCATCCGTCATCCGAATTTTGGCGGTGAGATCATGGTAGTAGGCCTTGGCTGTGAGAAGCTGACCTACGACCGCGTACTTCCGCCGGAGGACATCACCCCGGAGAACGTTCTGACTCTTCAGGACTACGCCGGTCATGACGCTATGATGAACGCAATTCTGGAAATGGCAGATAAGAAACTGCAGAAGCTGAACAAGAGAACCCGTGAGGAGCTTCCGTTAAGCGACCTGCTGATCGGTATGCAGTGCGGCGGCAGTGACGCATTCTCCGGTATCTCCGCTAACCCGAGTGCAGGTTACGCAGCAGATATGCTGGTTCGCGGCGGTGCTACCGTTATGTTCAGTGAGGTTACCGAGGTTCGTGACGGCGTTCACATGCTGGCAGCACGCTGCCCGGATGCTCACACCCGTGACCGTCTGGCAGAAGAGATGAAATGGTACGACAAGTACCTTGCAGAGGGCGGCGTAGGCCGTGACGCAAACCCGACTCCTGGCAACAAGGCAGGCGGACTTGCGAATATCGTAGAGAAAGCAATGGGAAGTATCGCAAAGAGCGGTACCAGCCAGATCGTGGAAGTACTTTCCCCGGCGCAGAAGCCGACCAAGCACGGCCTGATCTACGCAGCAACCCCGGCCAGCGACATCGTCTGCGGACCGAGCCAGGTTGCCAGCGGTATTGGCCTTCAGGTATTCATGACCGGACGCGGAACCCCGTATGGCCTGGACATCAGCCCGGTTATCAAGGTCTGCAGCCGTAACGAGTTAAAGAACCACTGGTTTGACATGATCGATATTTCCGCAGGTGATGTAGCTACCGGCGAGAAAACCATCGCAGATGTTGGTCAGCAGATCTTTGACATGATCCTGGATGTGGCAAGCGGAATCAAGCAGCCGTACAGCGATCAGTACGGATTCCACAACGACATGTGCATCTTCAACCCGGCACCGATAACCTGATCCTGCCGGTCGGAAAAACGTATAGAAAACAGAGGACCGCTCCTTATGGGGCGGTCCTCTTTGGCTTCTTCCGGGTTTGGATGTATTTGTGATCGTAACGAATTATTTGGTTTCGTTTTTCTTGAGCTCAGCCATCTTCATTGCGCGAACTTTAAGCGGCAGGCCGAACAGGGTGATGAAGCCGTCTGCATCGTGGTGATCGTAAAGGTCGCCGGTGGTGAAGGATGCCAGGGATTCGCTGTATAAGGAGTACGGAGAAGTGGTACCAGCCTTGATGATGTTGCCCTTGTACAGTTTGAATTTGACTTCACCGGTTACATACTCCTGGGTGGAGGTTACGAATGCGCGGATTGCATCGCACAGCGGGGTGAACCATTTGCCCTCGTAAACAACCTGAGCCAGCTTGTCGCCCATCTCTTTCTTGACTTCCATGGTAGCGCGGTCAAGAACCAGCTCCTCTAACTGCTTGTGAGCTTCCATCAGGATGGTTCCGCCAGGAGTCTCATAAACGCCGCGGGACTTCATGCCTACAACACGGTTCTCTACGATATCCACGATACCGATGCCGTGTTTGCCGCCCAGGGTGTTTAACTTGCGGATGATGTCAGCAACTTTCATCTTTTCGCCGTTTACGCTGGTCGGAACACCTTTCTCGAAGGTCATGGTAACGTACTCGCCCTCATCCGGTGCTTTCTCCGGGGTGTTGCTTAATACCAGAAGGTGGTCGTAGTTCGGCTCGTTTGCCGGATTCTCTAACTCCAAGCCCTCATGGCTGATGTGCCATAAGTTACGGTCACGGCTGTAGCTGCTGTCGGCTGCGAACGGAAGGTCAATGCCGTGCTGCTTGCAGTACTCAATCTCATCTTCACGGGACTGCAGGGTCCAGATATCGGTCATACGCCATGGAGCAATGATCTTGATGTCCGGAGCCAGTGCCTTGATGCCCAGCTCGAAACGGATCTGGTCGTTGCCTTTACCGGTAGCGCCGTGGCAGATGGCAACCGCGCCTTCTTTTCTTGCGATCTCAACGAGGCGTTTTGCGATGGCCGGACGAGCCATGGAGGTACCTAACAGGTACTTGTTCTCATAGGTAGCGTTTGCCTGTACGCACGGAACAATGTAGTTCTCAGCGAAATCATCTACCAGATCTTCAATGTACAATTTGGAAGCGCCGGAGAGCTTTGCTCTCTCCTCTAAGCCATCCAGCTCATTTCCCTGACCGCAGTCGATGCAGCAGCAAACAACATCGTAATCGAAATGCTCCTTTAACCACGGGATAATTGTGGTGGTATCCAGACCGCCGGAATATGCAAGAACAACTTTCTCTTTCATCTCAAAATCCTCCTTGAGTAGTCTATAAAAATGATTTTCTAAATTCGTGTTGTCATGTAAGACCTCATAAATATACAACAGTTTCCTGGATTATGCAAGAGTGAATTGCATATTTTTCAAAAAAACATTGCATAATATACATGACTGATGTATAATTATGAAATCTCGCGGAGAGCCGTGAGCAGTATTTTGTACATGGATCCCTGAGAATATTTGGAAAAAGTCTTTTCTTGTAATGGAAAAGTACTTATAATGAAACTCAGTAAACGGCTCTGCGGCAGCCTTTTTTATACAGGAAGCTGCAGAAGTGAATATTTATAAACCGCAGGAGGAACGGCTATGATCAAGGCTGGAATTATCGGTGCGACCGGCTACGCTGGAGCGGAGCTGGCACGTTTATTACTTCAGAGAGAGGATGTGGAAATCGTATGGTACGGTTCCAGAAGTTATGTGGGCGAAGATTTCGCTTCTATATATAGAAACACGTCACACGCTGTGAATGAGCCGTGCAAGGACGATGACATGGCAAAGCTCGCAGAGATCGCGGATGTGATTTTCACGGCAACCCCGCAGGGCTTCTGTGCATCCCAGGTGACCGAGGATATTTTGTCCAAGACAAAGATCATCGATTTAAGCGCGGACTTCCGTATTAAAGATGTAGATATCTATGAGAAATGGTACAAGATCAAACACGCAACCCCGCAGTTTATCGGTGAGGCCGTTTACGGACTTCCGGAAATCAACCGGGAAAAGATCAAGGGCGCAAGACTGATCGCGAACCCGGGCTGCTATCCGACCTGTTCCTTCTTAAGCACTTATCCGCTGGTGAAGGAAGGCATCATTGATCCGAATACCATCATCATTGATGCCAAGTCTGGTACTTCCGGCGCAGGCAGAAGCGCAAAGGTTTCCAGCCTGTTCTGCGAGGTCAACGAGAGTATGAAGGCCTACGGCGTTGCCGGACACCGACACACCCCGGAGATTGAGGAGCAGTTATCCTATGCGGCAGGAAAGCCGGTTACCATCAGCTTTACCCCGCATCTGGTTCCGATGAACCGCGGCATTCTGGTAACCGCTTACGCATCCCTGGTAAAAGATGTGACCACCGAGGAAGTAAAGGCCATCTACGACAAGTACTATCAGAATGAATACTTCGTTCGAGTCCTGGAGCCGGGACTTCCGCCGGAGACCCGCTGGGTAGAGGGCAGCAACTTCGCAGATGTGTCCTTCAAGCTGGATCCGCGCACCAAACGTGTCGTTATGATGGGCGCCATTGATAATATGGTAAAAGGAGCAGCAGGACAGGCAATGCAGAACATGAACCTGCTGTTCGGACTGCCGGAGAATACAGGACTCAAGCAGGTGCCGGTATTCCCGTAAGGAAAAAGGGGGGCTGTGCCGGAAGGGGCAGAGCAACCATGAGAAAGCAAGGTTTCGGGAACGAAGAGAGTCCCGGACTGGGAAAGGAAGCAGCACATGGCAGGAACCATGAGTATTATCGTCCGGGAGATGACCCCGGCAGATTATGACAAGGTATATGAGCTCTGGATGAGCATTCAGGGTTTTGGAATCCGTTCCATCGATGATTCCAGAGAGGGCGTGGAGCGGTTCTTAAAGCGCAACCCCACCACCAGTGTGGTGGCAGAGCAGAATGGCCGCATTGTGGGCGCCATTCTTTGCGGACATGATGGAAGAACCGGATTCTTCTACCATGTGTGCGTGGCGTCCGACTACCGGCATCATGGTGTGGGACACCGCATGGTGCATTTCGCCATGAAGGCGCTTCAGGCAGAGGGCATCAACAAGGTGAGCCTCATCGCGTTCAAATCCAACGAAGCCGGCAACGAGTTCTGGCATAATGTCGGCTGGGTGGAGCGCAGTGATGTAAACTATTACGATTTTGTATTAAATGAAGAGAACATTACCAATTTTAACAAATAAGAGGAAAACAGTATGTATACAGTCATTGAAGGCGGTGTAACCGTAGCAGCAGGATTCCAGACCGCATCCACAGCAGCAGGAATCAAATACAAAAACAGAAAAGACATGGCTATGATCTACAGTGAGAAGCCGTGTAAGGCAGCAGGCACCTTTACCACCAACATTGTAAAGGCAGCTCCGGTCAAATGGGACCAGAAGATTGTAAAAGAATCTGAGTACGCCCAGGCCGTTGTCATCAACGCAGGCATCGCAAACGCGTGCACCGGCGCTGAGGGTATGGGCTACTGCGCAGAGACCGCCCAGGCAGCTTCCGCAGCACTGAACGTTCCGGAGAGCGCAGTCCTGGTGGCATCCACCGGCGTTATCGGCATGCAGCTTCCGATGGATAAGTTAAAAGCAGGCATCGCGGCTATGGCTCCGGAGCTTTCCGGCACCATCGAGAGCGGTACTGAGGCAGCCAAGTCCATCATGACCACCGATACCAGAAAGAAAGAGGTCGCTGTTCAGTTTGAAATCGGCGGCAAGACCGTAACCGTAGGCGGCATGTGCAAGGGCTCCGGCATGATTCATCCAAATATGTGCACCATGCTTTCCTTTGTTACCACCGACATTGCCATTTCCAAGGAGCTTCTGCAGGAGGCTCTGAGCGCGGATGTGAAAGATACCTATAACATGATTTCCGTAGATGGCGATACCTCTACCAACGATACCTGCCTGGTTCTGGCAAACGGCATGGCTGGCAACGCTGAGATCACCGAGAAGAACGCAGATTACGAGGAGTTCTGCAAGGCATTAAACTATGTCAATGAGACTCTGGCAAAGAAGATGGCCGGAGACGGCGAGGGCTGTACCGCTCTGTTTGAGGTAAAGGTTATCGGAGCGGAGAGCAAGGCGCAGGCTGTGACCCTTTCCAAATCCATCATCACCTCCAGCCTGACCAAGGCAGCAATCTTCGGACATGACGCAAACTGGGGCCGTATCCTCTGTGCCATGGGTTACTCCGGAGCACAGTTCGATCCGGAGAAGGTAGACCTGTTCTTTGAGAGCGCTGCAGGCAGCATGCAGATCATCAAGGATGGCGTGGCACTGGATTACAGCGAGGAGCAGGCAACCAAGATCCTTTCCGAGCCGGAGGTAACCGCCATTGCCGATGTGAAGATGGGCAATGCCTCCGCAACCGCATGGGGCTGCGATTTAACATTTGATTATGTAAAGATTAACGCAGATTATAGATCATAAGATAACGTTTAATGGGAGAAATATTATGAAAAGTTCTGAGATCACAGAGTTACAGAAGGCAGAGGTCCTCATCGAGGCACTTCCTTATATTCAGCGTTTCAACCGCAAGATCATTGTTGTCAAATACGGTGGCAGTGCCATGGTGGATGAGCAGTTAAAACACCAGGTCATCCAGGATGTGGTACTGCTTAAGCTGGTTGGCTTCAAGCCGATCATCGTGCACGGCGGCGGCAAGGAAATCAGCCGCTGGGTCAACAAGGTAGGCATGGAGCCGCACTTTGTAAACGGCCTGCGTGTGACTGATGAGCCGACCATGGAGATTGCGGAGATGGTTCTGAATAAGGTCAACAAGAGCCTGGTACAGCTGGTGAACGAGCTGGGTGTGAAAGCAGTCGGCATCAGCGGCAAGGACGGTATGCTGCTCCGCTGTGAGAAGAAGCTTTCCAAGGGCGAGGACATTGGCTTTGTAGGCGAGATCACCAAGGTAGACCCGCAGATCATCTACGATCTGTTAGAGAAGGATTTCCTTCCGATCATCTGCCCGATCGGTTCTGATGAGTATTACGCAAGCTACAACATCAATGCAGATGATGCGGCCTGTGCCATTGCCCGTGCCGTAAACGCAGAGAAGCTGGCATTCCTGACGGATGTAGAGGGTGTTTACCGTGACTTTGAGGACAAGAGCTCCTTGATTTCCGAGATGACCGTAAAAGAGGCACAGGACTTCGTGAACAGCGGAAGCCTGGGCGGCGGCATGTTGCCGAAGCTGCAGAACTGCATTGATGCCATCGAGAACGGCGTATCCCGGGTACATATTCTGGACGGACGTATTGCACACTGTCTGCTTCTGGAAATCTTTACCAACCGTGGTATCGGTACCGCAATCTACAAGGATGGCGATGCGCGGTACTTCCATGAGGAAGCAAAATAGGGTTTGCGAAAAGAGGAGAAATACAAATGGAAAAACAGCAGTACATTGACCGTGCAGAGCACGCATTATATAAAGTTTACAACCGTTTTCCGATGGTTTTTGACCATGGCGAAGGCGTAAAGCTGTATGACACGGACGGACAGGAATACCTGGATTTTGGCGCAGGCATTGCTGTTATGGGACTGGGATATAGCTGTGACGAAGTGAAAAACGCAGTGAAGGAGCAGATGGACAAGCTTCCTCACATCTCCAACCTGTTTTACAATGAGCCGGCCATCAGTGCCGGTGAGAAGCTTCTGGCCGTATCCCAGATGGATAAGGTATTCTTCACTAACAGCGGTACCGAGGCCATTGAGGGTGCGTTAAAGATCGCGAAGCGTTATGCCTACAACAAGGGCATGGCTCCGGATTACGAGATCATTGCCATGAAGCATTCCTTCCACGGCAGAAGCCTGGGAGCCCTTTCCGTAACCGGAAATGACCACTACCAGGAGCCCTTCGCTCCGCTGATTCCGAATATCAGATTCGCGGAGTTTAATAATCTGGACAGCGTGAAGGCACTGTTCTCCGATAAGACCTGCGCCGTTATCATGGAGACCATTCAGGGTGAGGGCGGCATTTATCCGGCGACCGAGGAGTTTATCAAAGGTGTGCGTGCCCTTTGCGATGAGCATGATGCCCTTCTGATGTTAGATGAGATTCAGTGCGGTATGGGCCGCAGCGGCGAGATGTTCGCATGGCAGGACTACGGCGTGAAGCCGGATGTCATGACTACTGCAAAGGCTCTTGGCAATGGTACTCCGGTCGGCGCGTTCCTGGCCTGCGGCAAGGCAGCAACTGCCATGGTACCGGGTGACCACGGAACCACCTACGGCGGCAACCCGCTGGTATGCGCGGCAGCCAACGCAGTTCTGGATGTATTTAAAGAGAAAAACATCGTTGGTCATGTCAAAGAGGTTGGCGCTTATCTCTATGAGAAACTGGAAGAGCTGGTGGCAGAGTATGACTGCGTCATCGCCCACCGAGGCAAAGGCCTGATCCAGGGCCTGGAGTTCAATTCCGCAGTAGGCCCGGTTGTCACCAACGCTCTGTTAGAGCAGCATCTGGTACTGATCAGTGCCGGAGCAAATATCATCCGTTTTGTTCCGCCGCTTGTCATCGAGAAGGCTGATGTGGATGAGATGGTTGTGAGACTGAAGGCAGCGATTGAGGCTGTGAAATAAAAAATCCATAGAAACATGTAAAAGCAGAACCAGTGATTTTGAAACGGTACAGGCGCTCCGGTCTCAAAATCACTGGTTTTTTGTGCAGAAAAATCCTGTCTGTATGCAGCAACAATTCCAAACGGAAGACGGCAGTGGGCTTTATTGCTGTAAATTGACAGGGTGGGCGTATGGCATATATAATCGAGGCAGAAAATTGTGTCACGGTGTCCGGATAACGGCTGTGACAGGATGAAGCGAAGGAGGAGACTATTTTGAAGATTGCAGCATTTGAAGTGCGGCCGGATGAGAAAACATCATTTGCCCGCTGGGCGAAGGTGTATAATGCAGACGTGACAGAATACAGTGAGGTTCCGTCTCTGGAGAATGCGAGTCTGGCGGCCGGATGCGTGGGGGTTACGTTTCTTGGCCAGGGGAAGATCAACCGGGAACTTTTGGCAGAATACAAAAAACTTGGAGTGAAGTGTGTGTCTACCCGCACCATCGGCAGCGACCATATTGATCTCGAAGCTGCAAAAGAACTTGGCATCCTGGTCTGCAATGCAAATTATGCGCCGGATAGCGTGGCAGATTTTACCATCATGATGATGCTGATGTGCCTGCGCCAGTATAAACAGGCTTTTTGGCGCGGCTATGTCAATGATTTTTCCCTGACAGGACTGGAAGGAAGAAATTTAAGTGCCATGACGGTTGGCGTTATGGGAACCGGACGCATCGGACAGCGGGTAATCCGTGATTTAACAGGATTTGGCTGCCGTATTCTGGCGTATGATGTTTATCAGAACGCAGAGGTGGCGAAGCTGGCAGAGTATGTGGATCTGGATACGCTGTACAAAGAGAGTGATATCATCACCCTTCATATGCCGCTGCTTCCGTCTACTCATCACATGATCAACCAGGAAAGCATCGCGAAAATGAAAAAAGGCGTAATTTTGGTAAACTGTGCCCGCGGTGGCCTGACGGATACCGAAGCTCTGATCGATGGCATTGAGTCCATGCAGATTGGCGCTCTGGGCATGGATACCGCGGAGGGTGAGGAAGGCATCATCCACTGCGACCGCAGAAGCGACATCATCGCAAACCGCAACTGGTTCTATCTCCATCAGTTCCGCAATGTCATCATGACCCAGCATATGGCGTTCTACACCGAGCAGGCGGTAGATAGCATGGTGCAGTGCGGTATTGAGGGAATCGTGAAAATGGCAGAAGAGGGAACCTATTCTACGATGCTGTAACAGAAATTTAAAGGAATAGCTAATAAGGTCCGAAAGCGGTCTCTTTCGCTTCCGGACCTTTATTCATTCCGTCCTTATATTTTTATTTATCAGTGAGTGCAGCTGCAGCCTCTTTCTGAATCTCATCAGAGAGAATGGAGGTGCAGTGCGGGCAGCGGGTTGCTGCGATGGCAATCTTGGTCTTGCAGTACGGACACTCTTTCTCGGTCGGCTCTGCAGGTGGTGCCGGTTTCTTGTACAGCTTGTTTAACTGGCGGATGACAAGGAACACAACAAATGCCATGATCAGAAAATTGATCAGCTGGGTAACAAACAGGCCGTAAGCAACAACGGAAGTCTGCTCTTTTGCGGCCTCAAGGGTTGCGTAGTGTTCGCCGTTTAAGGCAAGGAACATGTTGCTGAAGTCAATCTTTCCGGTGATCAGGCTTAATGCCGGCATGACAACATTTTCAACCAGAGAGGTGATCAGTCCGTTGAACGCGCCGCCGATGATTACAGCGACTGCCATGTCGATCATGTTGCCTTTCAACGCGAACGCTTTGAATTCTTCCAGGATCTTTTTCATTAGGTAGTCCCCCTTATGTAATTGATAAAAATAAGTATAGGAGTTGTGACGGAAAATGTCAAGATTGGGGAGCATAGCCCTATATATGCTTGACTAGGATATGAAAAGAATATTACAATAAAAATAATGCTGTCGTGTGATGGCATGAAACTTGCTGAAAGAAAATTCTGAAAAGGATGGTAGTTAGAAAAAAGGAGATACGAAACGTGAAAACAAACACAGATTTATTTGAGAAAGCTCCGGTGCCTAAAGCTGTGGCAACGATGGCAGTTCCAACCATGATTTCCATGCTTGTGGTGGTCATTTATAACATGGCAGATACCTTTTTTATCGGCCAGACAAAGGATCCACTGCAGGTAGCCGCAGTTTCCCTGGCAACACCGGTGTTTATGATTTTTATGGCGCTGGGCCATTTGTTTGGAATTGGCGGAAGTTCAGCCATTTCAAGAGCACTGGGAGAACGAAAGAAAGACCGTGCTTGGCATATCAGTTCCTTCTGCTGTTATGGAGCACTGGGGCTTGGGATGATCGTAGCAATACTTTCCGTGCTTGGCATGGAGCAGATTCTTCATCTGATTGGTGCCAGTGAGAATACCATTGGATTTGCAAGGCAGTATCTGACGATCATTGCGGTTGGCGCGCCGACCATCATGTTTTCAACCGCCTTTGCAAATATTCTTCGTGGAGAGGGCGCATCAAGGGAATCTATGATCGGAAACCTGCTGGGAACCGTTGTAAACATCGTTCTGGATCCGGTTATGATTCTGGGGCTTGGCTGGGGCGTGTCCGGAGCGGCGCTTGCCACCATCATCGGAAATATCGCAGCATGCCTGTTTTACATTTCTTACTATGTGCGTGGAAAATCCATGCTGTCCATTCATTTGAAAGATTTCAAGATAGGAGACGGAATCGCGGCAGCGGTGGCATCAATCGGCATTCCGGCTTCCCTGAATAACATTCTGATGAGCTTTGCGAACATTATTCTGAATCAGGCGCTGGTGGGCTACGGAGATACGCCGGTTGCAGCCATGGGTGTGGCGCTGAAATCCAATATGCTGGTGGTTTTGCTGCAGATTGGACTTTGTGTGGGAATCCAGCCGCTGATCGGTTACAATTACGGCTCTGGAAATAAGAAACGCCTGATGCAGGTATTCAAATTTACCGGTGTGGTATCGGTCATGATGGGAATGTTTCTGACCCTGTTTATGATCATTGCCAGAAAGACCATGACCCAGGTTTTCATTGATGATGCAGAGGTCGTGGCGTACGGCATTCGAATGGTCGTTGCGCTGCAGCTTTCCGCACCGTTTATCGGAATCCTGTTTTTGTGCATCAATACGATTCAGGGCATGGGGAAGGCCCTTCCTTCCCTGATCCTTACAGTCTGCCGTCAGGGACTGATTTTCATTCCACTGATCTTTCTCTTAAATTCCATGTTCGGCCTGGATGGCGTGATTTATGCCCAGCCGACAGCGGACTATCTGTCAATTCTGGTAGGTATCCTGATCTGTGTGCATTTGTTCCGGTCTATGGAACATCGGGAACGTGAAAGTGTAGTTTGAAAAAAGCTTGGCCTAAAGTTAAGTTCATGCGCTATGCTAACCTCAGATACAGAAAAAATGCCCCGGTGCACAGGGAAAATGGTGCGCCGGAGTACTATGACACCCTGGATTCCTTAAACGCGCCGACCCGTGTGGATCCGGTATGCGGTAGTAAAGTAAAAAACAGAGATTGATAACTATATAACAAGAATTCTTATAGACAAATATCTATAAGAGGTATAGATGGACAGCAGTATTTTGCTGGCTGGATTTCAGATTACAGTTTATGCGCTGTACCAATTGCTCAGATCATATCCAGGAAGGTGCTGACTACTTTCGGCATATACCGGCTGCGCTTGTAATAAAAATTCACTTCCCGGAACGCGTCCTGATGGTTCAGCTTATAGTACACCAGGTGCTCCTCATCCGGCACATGGCGGATCAGGGTGTCGGAACTGAAGGAGATGCCCATGCCCTGGCGGGACAGGTTGTAAGCGGTGATCTGCTGGTCCAGCTCCAGTCGCACCTTTGGAAGAAAATGGGCATTGTGGAAGATCCGGTCAGCACGTTCCCGGGTATCGTTTCCGCCTTTTAACAGCAGAAAGCTTTCATTCTGGAAGTGTTCCAGGGAGACCGGGGGAATGCGGGAGTTTAGGTGCCGTTCTTCACGGATGTCGGTGGCCGTCAGTGCGTAGTTTTTCATGGTTTCATTCACCGCAAAGCGGGCTGGAACCGTGAGCAGCAGGTGCTCTTCACAGAAGGAGCGCTTGTTATAGACGGAACTGTCCATACTTCGGTTATCGATCAGAAGATCCAGGGAACCGGAAAACAGCCGTTCAGTCAGTTCCGCGGTGGTGGCCTCCATCAGATTCAGATGCACCTGGGGATACTGTTCGTTAAAGCGGGAAATCAGCGGCGGCAGGACATAAGAGGTAAAGAGGTTCGTGCCGCCAATGGAGAGGGAGCCGCTTTTTAACTCCCGCATATCGTTGATGTAATTCTGAAATCCGTTCTCTACATCCATAATGATCTCAATGGAGCGGATGTAATCTTTTCCAAGATCCGTCAGCTGAATGGGATTGGAGCTGCGGTCAAAGATGGGGAAGCCAATCTGGGCTTCTTCTTTTTTTACCGCGGCGCTTAAGGACGGCTGGCTGATAAACAGATTGCGGGCGGCTTTGGAAAAGCTCATTTCTTTGTAAACCTCGTAAACATAGCGCATTCCCTGAAACATAGCATCCTCCTGATATAGACAACAATCTATAAAATGTATGATTTTATAAGTATTTGAAAATAGTGTAGTGCCAAATTATACTAAAGTCAAGAAGAAACGATGTTCCTCTGCGGCAATGCGGCTGCTGAGACAGCCGACCGATGTGTCAGGCTGACGAGGGAGAGGCATTAGTGGCAGGGACATATTCACAGATACAGGGGAGGACAACGAAGATGAAGGAAGATGGAAAGAAGTATCGTCTGGAACACGATTCCATTGGAGAAAAAGAGGTGCCGGAGGATGCCTATTACGGTGTGCAGACCCTTCGCGCTTATGAGAACTTTAATATTACCGGACTGAAAATGCACCCAGAGCTGATCAACAGTGTGGCGCAGATCAAGAAGGCGGCAGCCATCACCAACTTTGAGGTGGGAGAACTGGATAAAAGAAGAGCATCTGCCATCACCCAGGCCTGCGACGAGATCATAGCCGGAAAGCTGCATGACCAGTTTATCGTAGACCCAATCCAGGGCGGTGCGGGAACTTCCTTAAATATGAACGCCAACGAGGTCATTGCCAACCGGGCCATTGAGATTCTGGGTGGAAAGAAAGGCGATTACAAGCTGGTCAATCCAAATGACCACGTTAACTTTGGCCAGTCCACCAACGATGTATTTCCGTCCTGCGGCAAGATGGCGGCACTCAAGCTTCTCGGCAATGCCCAGGAGCAGTTAAAACGCCTGGAAGAGGCGCTGATGGCAAAAGCAAAAGAATTTGATTCCGTCATCAAAATGGGACGCACCCAGCTACAAGATGCGGTGCCGATCCGTCTTGGCCAGGAATTTCACGCGTATGCATCGGCCATCCGCCGGGATATCCGCCGCTTTGATAATGCAAAGGAAGAAATCCGCTGCCTGAATCTGGGCGGAACTGCCATTGGTACTGGATTAAATGCAGATGTGCAGTATTTCCACCGGGTCGTAAAAAATATGTCCACGCTGACCGGTGAGGAACTGGTGCAGTCCTACGACATGATCGACGCTACCCAGAACCTGGACAGCTATGCGGCGGTATCCGGCATTGTGAAAAATTGTGCTGTGAACCTGTCCAAGATGTCCAATGACCTGCGCCTGATGTCTTCCGGACCGAGAACCGGTTTTGGTGAGATTAATCTCCCGGCAAGACAGAATGGTTCTTCCATTATGCCTGGTAAGGTCAATCCGGTCATCCCGGAGGTGGTAAACCAGGTTGCGTTTAACATCATCGGAAATGATGTGACCATTACCATGGCGGCTGAGGCCGGACAGCTGGAACTGAACGCGTTTGAGCCGATCATTTTTTATAACCTGTTCGAGTCCATTGAGACGCTGACCTACGCGGTAAAAACTCTGGTAGATAACTGTATCACCGGAATCACCGCGAACAAAGAGCACTGCCGCAAGCAGGTGGAGAACAGCATCGGTGTCATCACCGCCATCTGCCCGTATGTTGGTTATGAGACCGCGGCCAACATCGCGAAAGAAGCGCTCCGCACCGGACGTCAGGTGCGGGATCTGATTCTGGAAAAGGGACTTATGGATCAGGAACAGCTAAACACCGTCCTGGATCCGTATACCATGACCGAGCCGGGAATTCTCGGAAAAGATCCGATGGAGCAGCTGCGCGGCTAAGTAAAAAAATACAGGAAATCAATCAGGAACGCCAGTCCATCCCCCAGGACTGGCGTTCTTTGTTTTGGTATGGTATAATGTGACGAGCGCAAGAGAGCCGGAAGCGTGCTTGCAGGCTTAAGGCGAACGGCGAGGAAATCCACGTGACGAAGTCACGGGGACGAGTGATGAAAATGAATACAAAGGGAGGGCTCTCTGATGATAGAAAAAGAATTGATGGGCCTCTGGCTGAATACGCTGGCTTCCAAGGATCCGGTTCCGGGCGGCGGCGGAGCATCGGCCATTGGAGGTGCCCTGGCAGCGGCTCTGGGACAGATGGTTGCAAATTTAACCGTTGGAAAGAAAAAATATGCGGATGTAGAGGATAGGATGCAGGAACTGCTTGTGAAACTGCAGGCAATGCAGGAGGAGTTTCTTAATCTGGCAGATCAGGACGCGAAAGTCTTTGCGCCTCTGGCGGCAGCTTATAGTCTTCCTGCATCTACAGAGGAAGAAAAGCAGGAAAAGGCGCGCATCATGGAAGAAAATCTTCTGGCAGCAAGCCTGGTTCCGCTTCACATGATGGAAAAGGCAGCAGAAACTCTGGAACTTCTGGAAGTTCTTGGTGAGAAGGGAAGCCGCATGGCTGTATCGGATGTAGGCGTTGCTGTGCAGTTTGCCCGTACCGCATTGACTGGCGCGGTCATGAATGTGTATATCAACACCAGGTCCATGAAGAACCGGGAAAAGGCAGAAGAACTGAACGCAAAGGCCGGAGTGCTGATAGAAAACGGAACAAAGAAGGCAGATGAAATTTACGCGAAGGTGCTGGAGCAGCTTGTCTGATAAAAAGGAGGAAGTCCATGAGAGTATTAAAAGGCGCAGAGGTTTCTGCAAAGATCAAAGAAGAAGTGCAGGCAGCACTTGAAAAATACAATGGTGCGGCTCCAAAGCTGGCCATCATCCGTGTGGGTGAGAATCCGGACGATATGTCCTATGAGTGCGGAGCTACCAAAAAGATGGAGAATTTTGGTCTGCGTGTGCAGTCCTATGTGTATCCGGCGGATATCACCGATGCGGATTTCAAGGCAGAGTTCACAAAGATCAATGAGGATCCAGATGTAACCGGAATCCTGATGCTACGTCCGCTGCCAAAGCAGATCTGCGAGAAGGACATTGAGGGTATGATCGATCCGGCCAAGGATCTGGACGGCATTTCCCCGGTCAATATTGCAAAGGTTTTTGCGGGAGATGACAGTGGATTTGCTCCGTGTACCGCAGAAGCCGTGATTGAGGTACTGAAAGCAGCAGAAATTCCGATGACCGGAAAGCGCGTGACCATTGTAGGACGCAGCATGGTAGTCGGAAAACCGCTTTCCATGTTAATGGTGAAGGAAAACGCAACGGTCACCATCTGTCATACAAAAACCAAAGATTTGGCAGGAACCTGCCGCAACGCGGAAATCCTGGTGGCAGCGGCTGGCCGGGCAAAAATGCTGAACGGTGACTATGTGGGTCAGGACGCTGTGGTGATCGATGTTGGCATCAATGTGGATGAAAACGGAAAACTCTGCGGAGATGTGGATTACGATACCGTTCAGGAGAAAGCCCAGGCGGCAACTCCGGTTCCGGGCGGCGTCGGAGCCGTGACTACGGCGGTGCTGGCGAAGCATCTGGTGCGGGCTGCAGGGGTGTAGAAGTATCAGTCTGAGAGAAAATTTACGGATGACAGATTGCGGCTGTCGAACGCAGGGGATTAGAGTGCAGGTAACATAGACTGCGGGCAGAAAACACGAAAACGAACAGAAAGGGGATATTTATATGGCAAAAGTATTATTAATCAATGGAAGCTGCAATGAGCATGGCTGTACCTTCACAGCGTTAAGTGAGGCGGCAAAGGCATTAAACGAGGAGGGCGTGGAGACCGAGATCATCCAGCTTGGAAAAGAACCGATTCGTGACTGCATTGGCTGCGGAGCCTGTGGTAAGCTGGGGCGCTGCGTTTTCGATGAGGATCCGGTCAATCTTGTAGCAGTGAAGGCGAAGGAGGCAGATGGATTCATTTTCGGAAGCCCGGTTTACTATGCGCATCCGAGCGGACGCGTGCTTTCTTTCCTGGACCGCCTGTTTTATTCTGCAGGCAGTGCATTTGCCTATAAGCCAGGCGCTGCCGTACTTTCCGCCAGACGTGGCGGAACCACGGCTTCTTTTGATGTGCTGAACAAGTACTTTGGCATCAGCAACATGATGACGGTTGGTTCCCAGTATTGGAATATGGTGCATGGCAATAAGCCGGAAGAGGTGCTTCAGGATCTGGAGGGCCTGCAGACCATGCGTACTCTGGGCCGAAATATGGCATGGATGATCAAATGTATTGAGGCCGGAAAGGCAGCAGGCATTACTCCGCCGACCGGACGGGAAGAGCGGGCCAGAACGAATTTCATCCGTTAGACAAAAAAGTGCCTGATCTGGAAGAATGCCAGGTCAGGCATGAAAAAGCATGTGTCAGAATCATGGAACAGGGAGGCTCGACGATATGGAAATCAGAAAATCACGGATGGCAGATCTGCCGGAAATCCTAAAGCTTTACGAGGAAGCAAGGGCCTTCATGCAGGAGACTGGAAACGGGACTCAGTGGGGGACATCTTATCCGCCAGTGGAGCAGGTGGAGACTGATATCCGGGAAGAAAAAAGCTATGTCTGCGAGGAAGATGGCAGATTGGCCGGAGTGTTCTATTTTTCAGAGGGACCGGATCCGGACTATGCAGAGATTTATGAAGGAAGCTGGATGGGATCCGGGGATTATGATGTCATGCACCGGGTGGCAGCGCCGGGGCGCGTAAAGGGCGCCGGTTCTTTCTGCATCCGCTGGTGCGCGGAGCACAGCCGGAGGGATTTGCGGATCGATACCCACCGGAATAATCTTCCCATGCAGCATGTGCTGGAAAAGAACGGATTTACCAGATGTGGCATCATTTATCTGGCCAATGGAGAGGAACGGCTGGCCTTTGAGTTTCTGCCGAAAGACATCTGAACAGTTTTTACTTTTGCTTTCCTGCGTGGGTACGGATTTGTGGTGTTTGCTGTATGAGGCTGGAAAAAGAAATGGAAAATTGTGCATATTTTTGCCGGAAACGGTAGCTTTCTGGGGATAAACATGCTAAGATGGAAACACGGCATTTTCAAAATTTTTGTTTTCGCGGGCTGGAAACAGCTGCAGACAAAAAGAGATACCGGAGAGGAGGAAACAATTATGAGCAGAGTCATTACGATAAGCCGTGAGTTTGGAAGCGGTGGCCGTGAAGTGGGATTCCGCCTGGCAGAAAAGCTTGGTATCCCGTTTTACGATAAGGAAATCATTTCTATGGCAGCGGAGGATACGAACATTTCCGAAGATGTATTTCACAACCATGATGAGGTGATCGGAAACAAGGAACGGATCGACCATGATTATGTGTCCGTGAATCCGTTTTCTCCATTATATGAAGTTCCGGTATCGGATCAGGTGTTTATGGCCCAGTCCCAGATCATCAAAAAGCTGGCCCAGGAAGGTCCGTGCGTCATCATCGGACGCTGTTCCGACATTCTGGTAGAGGATGGGTTTCATGTGTTCATCTGCGCGGGCATGAAGAAGCGCGTAGAACGTATGCTGGCCTTAGAGCCGCAGGAAACCGCCAGAAAGATGGAAAGCCGCATGCGCCAGATTGACCAGAAGCGCCGTGACTATTACCAGTATTACAGCGGAAATGAGTGGGGCAACCCGAGAAACTACCACTTAAGTTTGAACAGCGGAAAACTTGGGGTAGAAAAGTGTGTAGATGTGATCCTGGAGAGTTTAAAACTGTATGAGCAGTAATCAGGATTTCAGAGAATATCATAAAACGGATTCAAAGAAGAATCAGACATCTGCGGTCAGCATGACAGAAGGATCCTTATGGAAGAATATATTTCTGTTCAGCTGCCCGCTGATTTTTTCCCAGCTGCTGGAGGTCATGTTCAATTTAAGCGATGTGGCTGTAGTAGGCCGTTTCGCGGACTACCGCGCGCTGGGATCGGTGGGTTCCACAAGTCTTCTGGTGACGCTGTTTACCGGATTTCTCATTGGCATGGGTGCGGGCGTGAATGTCCGCGTGGCTCATGGACTGGGAGCCGGAAACCAGAAAGAGACGGAGGATACCATCCATTCTTCTTTCCTGATCTGTCTTGTGACCGGACTCATCATCTGCGGGGTCGGACTGACCAGCTCCAGGGCATTCCTGGCGCTTCTGCACACGAAGGATGAGCTGATGAATGGCGCAGTCAATTATCTGCGGATTTATTCCCTGGGTATGCCGGCGCTGGGACTTTACAATTTCGGCAATGGCGTTATGAGCGCCAGAGGCGACACCAAACGTCCGCTGGTGTATCTGTTTATAGCGGGAGTCCTGAATGTGATCATGAACCTGATCTTTGTCATCGGGTTTCATATGGCGGCAGAAGGTGTGGCCATTGCCAGTGTCATGGCGCAGTACACATCAGCGCTCCTGGTCCTGCATCATCTGTGGAGACGGAGAGATGTGTGCCGTCTGCAGCTTCGCAAGGTACGTTTTCACAGAACCGCCGGACAGGCGGTGTTAATGCTGGGAATTCCGGGGGGACTGCAGCAGGCAATATTCGCGATTGCCAACCTGTTTGTGCAGGCCGGAGTCAACTCCTTTGACGCAGTCACGGTTTCCGGAAACGCGGCGGCCGCCAATACCGATCCGCTGGTCTACAATTCCATGTTCGCATTCTATACAGCCTGCGCAAGCTTCATGAGCCGCAATCTGGGTGCCGGAAAGAAAGACCGGGTGCTGAAAAGTTATTTCATCTGTCTGACGTACGCGTTTGCAATCGGAGCGCTGTTAGGCGGCCTGTTCCTTCTGTTTGGACAGCAGTTTTTATCCCTGTTCGCAACCGAACCTGCTGTTATCGAGGCAGGAAAGGAACGGCTTTATATCATGTCGTTTTCCTATGCGATTTCCGCGTTTATGGATGCCTCCATCGCGGCTTCCCGCGGAATCGGAAAGAGTATTCCGCCGACGGTCATTGTCATTTTAGGATCCTGCGTGTTCCGCGTGATCTGGGTATTCACAATCTTCGCCCATTTTCACACACTTACCTCGCTGTACCTGCTCTACTTCTTCTCCTGGATCATTACAGGGGCGGCAGAAGTGGTGTACTTCTGGAGGAGTTACAGGAAGATTGCAATCTAAAAATATGGGGACGAAACTGAATAAGGTCCGGAAATGAAAGAGACCGACTTCCTTTATTTTCACATATCGTTGTTTGCTTGCTCTCACAACACGTGTTCGCCTGTGTCGGATTAGCATCCGCCACATTCGGACACGTGTGATCGAGATGCAAACAACCTGATATGCTGAAAATACCGGAAGTCGGTCTCATTCATTTCCTGCTGTATTGGCTCCGCTAGGAAAAGAGTAGTGGCTGCAGGCATGTATTGGCTCTGCAAAAAATAAATCGCAATCAGAACGACACTGATAAAGCCAGGAACTTCGGACTCTAATGATTGTTACTTAAAATTTTATTGCAGATTTATTTTGCGTGCTCCCGCATCAGCGCAATCTCCTTCGCGTACCCGTCCAGCTCATTCGGGGTTTCCAGGTAGAACGGCAGATCCTTCAGTGCCGGGTGTTGCACGACGCGGATGAGGGCTTCTTTTCCAATGCAGCCTTCCCCAATCTTGGCATGGCGGTCTTTGTGGGCGCCAAGGGGATTTAAGCTGTCGTTTAAGTGGATGGCGTGGAGGCGGCCCAGACCGATCACGCGGTCAAATTCGGTGAGCACTTCATCCAGATGATTTGCGATGTCGTAGCCGCCGTCCCAGACATGGCAGGTGTCCAGGCAGACACCCAGGTGGCTGTTTAACTCCACGCGGTCGATGATCTCGCGCAGTTCTTCAAAACGACCGCCGACCTCGCTTCCTTTTCCGGCCATGGTTTCCAGAAGTACGGTGGTGGTCTGTTCTGGCTTTAAGATAGTGTTTAACATTTCCGCAATGTAGGAAATGCCAGTCTCCACACCCTGTTTTACGTGGCTGCCTGGGTGGAAGTTATAGCAGTTTCCCGGTGTGTATTCCATGCGCAGCAGGTCATCGGCCATGGTGCGGCGGGCGAAGTCGCGGATTTTCTCATCTGCGGAGCAGGCATTTAAGGTGTAGGGAGCATGGGCGAGAATGCGGTTAATTCCGTGTTCTTTGGCAAAGGCCAGAAAAGCGGACACATCCTCCGGGTCAATGTCCTTTGCTTTTCCACCCCGGGGATTGCGGGTGAAGAACTGAAATGTGTTGGCATTTATTTTTACAGCATCCTTTCCCATGGCAAGATAGCCGCGGGATGAGGAAAGATGACATCCGATGGTAAGCATGAACGGGATCTCCTTTTCATGAAAAATTTTTGTTGGGAATGTTTTGGGTGATCGCATAAGAATGCGGACCGGAACATTCCTTTTTACTATAGAGGATATACACGGAATTGTAAAGTTAGTCGAGACTTTTCCAAAAAACTGTGGTAGAATAAGCCTAATCTTTTTAGAAAAATATGGTAACTGTGAGGGTACTGAACAGTTACAAAATATGGATATGGGTACAGGGCAATTTGGAGTTTGCGCAACGCGCAAACTCTAACGAATGTGTGCCAGAGTTACGGAGGAGAACAATTATGAAATTCGCAGAGAGAATGAACCGGTTTGGAGAAGGTGTTTTCTCCAGACTTGCAGAGATCAAGCGTCAGAAGCTGGAAGCAGGAGAGAGTGTGGTGGATTTAAGCATTGGTGCGCCAAACATTCCGCCGGCAGAGCACATTCTGGATGTACTCTGCAAGGAAGCAGCCGATAAAAATAATTACATTTACGCCATCAATGACCAGAAGGATCTGTTACAGGCCGTTTCCCAGTGGTATGAGCGCCGCTACGGTGTGAACCTGGACCCGGATACAGAAATCTGTTCCCTGCTTGGTTCCCAGGAGGGCCTGGCACACATTGCCATGTCCATTGTGGATGAGGGGGAGCTGGTTCTGGTGCCGGATCCGTGTTATCCGGTCTTTGCGGATGGCCCGCGTCTGGCAGGCGCAGAGCTTTACTATATGCCGCAGAAGAAAGAGAACGGCTATGTGATCCGCCTTTCTGATATTCCGGAGGAGGTGGCACAGCGTGCGAAGTTTATGGTGGTTTCCTACCCGAATAACCCAACCGCGGTTATGGCACCGGATTCTTTCTATGAAGAACTGATTGCTTTCGCAAAGAAATACGACATCATTGTTCTCCATGATAACGCTTACAGCGAACTGGTATTTGACGGAAGACACTGCGGAAGCTTCCTTCGCTTCCCGGGCGCGAAAGAGGTCGGCGTGGAGTTTAACTCCCTTTCCAAGACCTATGGTCTGGCAGGCGCGAGAATTGGCTTCTGCGTTGGTAATCCGGAGGTTGTGAAGCACTTAAAGCTGTTAAAATCCAATATGGACTACGGTATGTTCCTGCCGCTGCAGAAGGCAGCCATCGCCGCCATTACCGGGGACCAGTCCTGTGTGGAGACCACCCGCGCCGCTTATGAGAAGCGCCGCGATGTACTCTGTGACGGCTTAAGTGCCATTGGCTGGAAATTCCCGAAGCCGGAAGCAACCATGTTTGTGTGGGCTCCGATCCCGGAATCTTTCACAAGCTCTGAGGTGTTTGCGGTGGAACTCGTAAAGCGCAGCGGCGTCCTGGTAACACCGGGCAGTGCCTTTGGACCGTCTGGTGAAGGCTATGTGCGCATGGCTCTGGTGCAGGATGAGCCGGAGTTAAAGCAGGGCATTGCGGCAATTGATGCCTGTGGAATCCTGAAATAAAAAGGAACAGTTACAGGAACAGTCACAACTGGAGAAAACGGAACGCAAAGAGAATTGCTTCATGACAGCACGGGGAAGAATCGGCTGCAGGCTGGGTGTAAACGGCCGCAGCGAGGGTACTGTCATGGAGCAATTATTATAGTTCACACAGCGGGTGAACAGCAGGATGTAATTTTGCAGAGAGGCAGAGAAACCATGAGTCAGAATTATAAAATGATCATACAATATGAAGGCACACGGTATGACGGCTGGCAGAAGCAGGGCAATACGGAGAATACGATCCAGGGCAAGCTGGAAAAGGTGCTGGAGCGCATGACTGGTTTTCCGGTGGAGGTGCATGGCTCAGGCCGTACGGACGCGGGCGTGCATGCAGCAGGACAGGTGGCGAATTTCCATCTGCCGGATAGCTGGAAGCCGGATACAGCGGTGGAACATGAGTCTGTAGCGGATGAAAGACAGCGTGAAAAGTCAGAAGCAGCTCGTACAGCAGATGGAAGAAACGAAGTGATCGCTGCATGGATCAAGGCTTATCTGAACCAGTATCTCCCGGATGACATTGCCGTAACCGAACTGACTCCCGCGCCGGAGCGCTTTCACAGCCGCTTAAGTGCCGTGAAAAAGATCTACACTTACCGGATTGAGACCGGGGCAAAGCGGGATGTATTCTCCCGCAGAACCTGTTACGGACTGGGGCAGGCGTTGGATGCAAAGAAGATGCAGACGGCAGCGGACCTGCTCTGTGGAACCCATGACTACAAGAGCTTCTGCGGCAATAAAAAAATGAAAAAATCCACAGTGCGGACCATTTACCGCATCATGGTGAAACAGGAACCGGGCAGCAGCCTGGTAAAGCTGGAGTTTGAGGGAACCGGATTTTTGCAGAATATGGTGCGGATCCTGACCGGGACTTTGATCGAGGTGGGCCTTGGAAAAAGGGATGCAGGCAGTATGCCGCAAATTCTTGCGGCACTGGACCGCCAGGCGGCCGGATACACGGCACCGGCAGAGGGACTTTGCCTGCAGCAGGTGTTCTATTCATAATAAGATATATTTTGGGGGAAATCTGTATGCGATGTGAGAATGCTTTTCGGAAGCAGGTGCATTGATATATGAGGAAGGTAAGGCGCAATAAACATGATGATGGATTTATTGGTAAGACGATTTGTAAAAGATTATGAAAATGTGGAGAACGCGAAGGTGCGGACGGCTTACGGTATGCTGGCCAGCATTACGGGAATCTGCTGCAACCTGCTGCTGTTTGGCGGTAAGCTGTTTGCGGGACTGCTGGTAAACAGTATCTCCGTGATGGCAGATGCCTTCAACAACTTATCCGACGCGGCGTCCTCCATCATTGGATTTGTCGGGGTGCGCATGGCAGAAAAGCCGGCCGATGAGGAACACCCCTTTGGCCACGGGCGCATGGAATATATCGCGGCCTTCGTGGTGGCCTTTCTGGTCATCCAGGTCGGTTTTTCCCTGTTAAAGACGGCGGTGGGAAAGATTCTGCACCCGGAGACTTTGAGCTTCAGTGTACTTTCGGTTGGGATTCTGGTGTGTTCCGTGCTGGTCAAGCTGTGGATGGCATCCTACAACCGGAAGCTGGGAAAGAAGATCAACTCCACAGTGATGATGGCAACAGCAGCGGATTCCCTGGGGGATGTGTGCGCAACCTCAGCGACGATCGTATCCCTGCTGGTGTTCCGTTTCTTCCATATCAATATAGACGGAATCATCGGTCTGGTGGTTTCTGTGCTGGTTCTGATCGCAGGTGTGAACATCGCGAAAGATACACTGGCCCCGCTTCTGGGACAGGCCATTGAGCCGGAGGTTTACCACCGGATTTCCGGGTTTGTGGAGAGCTATGACGGCATCATCGGAAGCCATGATCTGATCGTGCACAATTACGGCCCAAGCCGCAGCATGGCCTCTATTCATGCGGAAGTACCGAGCAATGTGGATATTGAAGTTTCCCATGCGGTGGTAGATCAGATTGAGCGGGATGCGCTGAAAAAGCTCGGCATTTTTCTGGTCATCCATATGGACCCGGTAGAGACGGACAACGAGCTGGCGGCCATTTTAAAAGAGATGACCATTGATGTGATCCTGCATCTGGATTCCCGCCTGACCCTGCATGATTTTCGCATTGTACAGAGTCCGGCCCGCATTAACCTGATCTTTGATCTGGTGGTGCCGCGGGAATACACGAAGCAGATGCGGGAGGAGCTGACCCGCCAGGTGTGCGAAAAAGTGCGGGAGAGGGACAGCCGCTGCGCCTGCAACATCACAGTGGAAAACAGCTACCAGCAGGAATAGGAAAGAACTGGAAGTGTCAGAAACTGAAAAAACTGTCATTTTTTTGCAATAAGAATTACCGGGAACGCATTAAACTATAAGGAAGGAACAGTCGATTGAATCAAGAGGAACTTTTAAGACAGGTAGCGTTTGGTGACCGGGAAGCCTTTCACCAGCTTTATCTGGAGACAAACAGGAGTGTCTACAGCTTTATCCTGTCTATCCTGAAAAATCCGCAGGATGCGGAAGAGGTTTTGCAGGAGACCTATCTGAAAATCTGGACTTCTGCCGGAAGCTACAAGCCGCAGGGAAAACCTCTTGCCTGGATGTTTACCATTGCCAGGAACCTGTGTTATATGAAGTTTCGGGATCAGAAACGCATGGCAGACGTGGGACTGGATGAACTTTCCGGTGAGGAAACAGGGGAGCCGTGTGCGGAACTGGAACATATGACAGATGCCATGGTGCTGAAGGCAGCGCTGGAAATATTAAAAGAAGATGAACGGCAGATCGTGCTTTTGCATGCGTCTGCCGGGTTAAAGCACCGGGAGGTTGCGGCAGGCCTGGGCCTTCCGCTGGCTACGGTTTTGTCCAAGTATAACCGGGCCATGAAAAAGATGCAGAATTATTTAAGAGAGGGGGAGTGAGTGCAGATGAAACCGGAACATCAGAAACGGGAAATGAGCAGCCAGGAAATCGAACAGCATTTGAAGTCCGCGGTCGATGCGCTCGCTCCGGATATTTTTGACCGGCTTGATCTTTCTGTGCCGCAGCAGAAACCGGAACAGGACAGCGGACGGGACAAAATCGTAAGTTTGCAGCGGCGCATGCGCGGCATGGCTGTGGCGGCAGCGGCCTGTCTCTGTCTGGTAACAGCCGGGGGCGGCGCTTGGCATTACCAGTATCAGAACCGCCAGATCGATTCCGTGATCGGCATTGATGTCAACCCAAGTGTAGAGCTTTTCATCAGCCGTAAAAACCGCATTTTAAAGGCAGAGCCCCTGAATGCGGATGCGGAGTCCATTATGGAAGATATGGATCTGAAGGGCGTGGAACTGAATGTGGCGGTCAACGCCGTGATTGGTTCTATGGTAACCCACGGTTATCTGGATGATCTGGACAATGCCATTCTGGTTACCGTCAGCAATGACAGCATCAAAAAGGCAACGGCCCTGCGCACCAGCGTGGTGGAGGATATTGAGCAGACATTGCAGGAAAACCAGGTAAAGGCAGTGGTTTATGACCAGCAGGTCATTGAGGAGGACGCAGTCCGCAAACTGGCGGATACTTACGGGATTTCCTACGGCAAAGCCTATTTTTTAAAGGAGCTCATCAGCCAGAATGAGAATCTTACCGAGGCGGATATGGAGCGCCTTTCTACCATGAATATGAAAGAAATTGCCCGGGAGATTGCAAAGGATTCCCTGAATCTGGGTGAGTTTGCGGATCGGGCAGAGAATCCGCAGGATTCGGAAACAGAACAGGAAAATCGTACCGGAGCGGATCCGGAAACAGAAGGGAATGTGGATGACAGCACGGACTCAGAAGCAGACAGCACGGAAATGTCAGAAGAGACGAAGGAAAGCAGTACTGCTGTGGAAAGTGCTTCCGAACCAGAAACTTTGGCAAAACCAGAGACTGAGCCGGAAACCGAAGAGGAAATCCGTCAGGGCCGCGTGAAGATCGATTACGTGGATTATGAAGACGGTTCCATCTACATTTATTTTGAAGATTATGTCCGCTGGAAGAATCCGACGGTCTCTGTGCGGGATGAAGATGGCAATTCTTACTCGGCTATGGTAGATGAGACGGAGAGCGACAGCTGTATCGTGGAAGTGAGTGGCCTGGAGGATGGAAAAACCTACAGCTTTGTCCTGGGCGGCATTACCAGAAAGGGCGACAGCACGGCCACCACGGTGAAGGGATATTTTGACACACCGGAGATTGCGGATGAACTGAAGACATCGGAACCGTCTGATGAGGAAGAAGAAACAGAACACGATCCGAAGAACAGCCAGAAACAAAATCCGAATACGGAATCCGAAACGGAGACCAGCACGAAAGAAAACGATCAGAATCATGCTTTCGAAGACAGTGGTAAAGCGGAAGAATCAAAGCTGCAGGGGACAGAAAATTAAAAAAATAAATTTTTTAAAAAAAGTGCTTGACCAAATCGACACTATCGTATATAATAATCCTCGTTGCAGCAATGGGCTATCGCCAAATGGTAAGGCAACGGACTCTGACTCCGTCATTTCAAGGTTCGAATCCTTGTAGCCCAGTTCAAAAACTTCATATCCGATTTGATTATTGGGCTATCGCCAAATGGTAAGGCAACGGACTCTGACTCCGTCATTTCAAGGTTCGAATCCTTGTAGCCCAGCTGTTTAAAAGGCTTCCGAATTTCGGAAGCCTTTTGTTGTATATACATTGTGCAAACAGAAAACGATTTTCCTGCATTCTTTTACGGAAAAACAGTTGTGAATCCCAGAAGAATGTGAGATAATAGGGAACGATTTCTATTAAAAAAGGGTTATGATGGAACCAGTGTGCCATAAAGGAGGGCAAATCATGTATTCTTTTGACAGCAGAGTGCGTTACAGCGAGGTAGATGAGAACCGGAAGCTTTCCCTGACCGGAGTGATCAATTACATGCAGGACTGCTCCACGTTTCAGTCGGAGGACTTAAACATGGGAATTGATTATCTCACAGAGAAGCACCGTGCATGGCTGTTATCCTCCTGGCAGATTATTGTGGACCGTTATCCGAAGCTGGGAGAGCGCATTGTGGTGAGCACCTGGCCGTATGATTTTAAGGGTATTTACGGATACCGTAATTTTACAATCCAGGACCCGGAGGGGCATTACCTGGTGCGGGCCAATTCCAACTGGTTTTTCTTTGATACGGAGCACGGAGTACCTGTGCGCGTGGGCGAGGAAGACATCCGGGGATACGGCGTGGGACAGGAGGAAAAGCTTCCCATGGATTACGCGCCGAGACGGATCCCGCTTCCGGCTGAGTATGAGGAATACCCGGCCATTGCGGTGGCGGCACACCACATCGACACCAACCATCATGTGAACAATGCCCAGTACGTGGAAATCGCGCGAGAGGTATTGCCGGCAGGACTTATCATCCGGGAACTCCGGGTGGAGTACAAGAAGGCGGCAGTCCTCGGCGACCAGATCATTCCCCGCGTCAGCGTGGAAGATGAGTGCTATACAGTAGCACTGTGCGATACAGAAGGAAAGTCTTACGCAGTCGTGTGGCTGCGGACAGGCGTTGCTGTACACGGGTAGGCGCAACGCGTGAGCAGCAAACAGATAACCAGCCGGTTGTGAAGGAACGACCAGAAAGAGAGAACCAGATGATTGAATTAGGAAAGATACAGCCCCTTGTAGTTCAGAGAGAAAAAGAATTCGGAGTGTATCTTGGCGAGAAGAAAGACGATAAGAACTCTGTACTTCTGCCGAAAAAACAGGTGCCGGAAGGCACAAAGGTGGGCGACAGCCTGGAGGTATTTGTATACAAGGATTCCCAGGACCGCCTCATTGCAACCACCAACCGCCCGAAGCTGCAGGTTGGGGAGACTGCCGTACTGACAGTCAAGGATGTAGCAAAGATCGGCGCATTCCTGGATATGGGACTGGAAAAAGATCTGCTGCTTCCGTTTAAAGAGCAGAATCATAAGGTGCGTCAGGGTGAGAACTGCCTGATCGCTCTTTATGTAGACAAGAGCCAGAGACTGGCTGCCACCATGAACGTGTATTCCTACATGAGCGCGGAGTCTCCTTATAAGAAGGATGACAAGGTGCAGGGAACCATCTACGAGATTAATGAAAATCTCGGCGCATTTGTGGCTGTAGACAACCGCTATTACGGACTCATTCCAAAGAAGGAGCTCTACGGAGATTTCCATCTGGGGGATGTGATCGAGGCCCGGGTGGTAAAGGTGCGTGATGACGGCAAGCTGGATTTAAGCCCGCGTCAGAAAGCCTACATGCAGATGGATGAGGATGCCGAGCTGGTATTAAAGGTCATTGATGAGTTTGACGGCGTGCTGCCGTTCAACGACAAGGCAAGACCGGAGACCATCATGCGGGAGTTCAAGCTGAGTAAAAACGCTTTTAAGCGTGCAGTCGGCAAATTACTGAAAGAAAATAAAGTCCGTATTACGGAGAAAACCATAGAGAGAATATAGGAGGATAGTTTTGGACACGATAGAATACTATAATAAGTATGCGTCGCGAATTTTTGAGGATACAGTAGACCGGGACATGGAGCCGCAGCGGGAGGAGTTTTTAGAGGAACTCCGGGAAATCGACGGCGACACCATCTTAGATCTCGGGTGCGGCTCCGGCCGCGACAGCCTGGCTTTTTACGAGCAGGGCTTTGATGTGACCCCGTTAGATGCATCGGAAGAGATGTGCAAGCTGGCGGAGATCCACACCGGCCTGGAAGTGCTGTGCATGGATTATGAGGACATGGAGTTTGACGATGCGTTTGACGGCATCTGGGGCAATGAAGCCCTCATCCATGTGCCGGAGGACGAGCTGCCGGGTATCCTGGAAAAACTGACCGAGGCGCTGTGCCAGAACGGAATCTTATTCCTTTCCTTCCAGGAAGGGGACTTTGAGGGACAGAGAAGCGGCCGCTATTTCTGTGAGTATACACGGGAAGAACTGGAGCGCATTCTGACTGAAACCGGACGTCTGGAAATCTTAAAACTCTGGACTACGGAGGACGAAGACAGGGAAGAAGGAGACAAGCTTCTCAATGTACTTGCGAAAAAGATTTCCTGACCGAACAGACGCATACCTGGCGCAGCAAAATGGGCGAATAAAACAGTCTGTGCTTTGCCGGTGTGACAAGGAGGTATTATGGGAGTCAGGGGAAGGTCTCCGGTTCGGGATTATATTCTGATCCTGATCGGAGCGTCAATTATGGGGTTTGCGATCAAAAACATTTATGATCCCATCGGGCTGGTCACGGGAGGGGCCTCCGGTGTGGCCATCATCTTAAAGAAGCAGTTTGGCGTGCCACTGTGGCTGACGAACACGGCCATCAACATTCCGCTGTTCGCGGCGGCAGCAAAGCTGAAGGGCTGGAGCTTTATCAAGCGGACACTGCTGGCTACGGTCACGCTGTCTGTTTCCCTTTACGTGATTCCGGAGATGCCGTTTCTGATGGATGATCTGTTTTTAACGGCACTGTTTGGCGGACTGATCACCGGAGCCGGGGCAGGCATTGTGTTTGCCTGTCAGGCGACCACCGGCGGAACCGATATGCTGGCGGCCATCATCCGGCGCTGGCTGCCGCACTATACGCTGGCCCAGATTCTGCAGGTTCTTGACGCGGCCATTGTTCTGATCGGCGCGGGAATCTTTGGCGTTACCTATGCGCTGTACGCGCTGATCGCCATTTACGCGGTTTCCAAGGTGTCGGACGGAATCATTGAAGGTATGAAATATTCCAAGGTAGCCTACATCATCTCGGATAAGAGTGAAGAAATCGCCGCAGCCATCTTAAAAGAGCTGGAGCGCGGCGTGACAGCCTTGGATGCAAGGGGAATGTACTCCGGAAACCGGAAGAATGTCCTGTTTTGTGTTGTATCGAGAAAAGAAATTGCACAATTAAAGGAGCTCGTAGTTGGTCATGATGCACAAGCTTTTGTCATCGTAAGCGATGCGAGGGAGGTTTTGGGAGAAGGTTTTATTGAATATAGACAATAAAACCTCAAAAAAGGCAGGCAAGTATTGGATACTTGCTTGCTTTTTTCTGCGAAGTGCATTAAAATATACGATATGGGTCCTTTCAGGTTTGTGCGATTTTACAAAACGGGGCGGTATTACGAAATTAGGATTAAGGAGTGAATATTATGATTTCAAACCAGATTCTTCAGACAACCATTGATGGACTGAAGGGGATCACCAGAATTGATCTGTGTATCTGTGATACGGAGGGAAAGGTGCTGGCTTCCACATTCCCGGAGGCGGAAGAGTACGAAAATTCCATTCTTTCCTTCGTGGAATCACCGGCAGACAGCCAGGTAATCCAGGGATATCAGTTCTTCAAGGTGTTCGATGAGCATCAGCTGGAGTACATTCTGCTGGCCAAGGGCAGCAGTGATGATGTCTACATGGTAGGCAAGCTGGCAGCGTTCCAGATCCAGAATCTTCTGGTAGCCTACAAAGAGCGTTTCGACAAAGACAACTTCATCAAAAACCTGCTTCTTGACAACCTGCTGTTAGTAGATATCTACAACCGCGCAAAGAAGCTGCACATTGAGACCAACGTGCGCAGAGTGGTCTTCCTGATTGAAACCAAGCAGGAAAAAGACGTGAACGCCCTTGAGACCGTCCGCAGCTTGTTTGCTACCAAGACCAAAGATTTCATCACTGCGGTGGACGAGAAGAACATCATTCTTGTAAAAGAAGTGAAGCCGAACGAGGACTACGCGGATCTGGAGAAGACCGCCAGCGTCATCCTCGACATGTTAAGCTCTGAGGCTATGACCAAGGTGCGCGTGGCTTACGGTACTGTAGTCAACGACATCAAGGAAGTATCCCGTTCCTACAAGGAAGCAAAGATGGCTCTGGATGTCGGCAAGATCTTCTACAACGGCAAAAACGTGGTTGCATACGGAACCCTGGGAATCGGCCGCCTGATCTATCAGCTGCCGCTGCCGCTGTGCCGCATGTTCATCCGCGAGATCTTCGACGGCAAATCCCCGGACGAGTTCGACGAGGAGACCTTAACCACCATCAACAAATTCTTTGAGAACAGCTTAAATGTATCTGAGACATCCCGTCAGCTCTACATCCACAGAAACACCCTGGTGTACCGTCTGGATAAACTTCAGAAGAGCACCGGACTGGATCTGCGTGTCTTTGAGGATGCCATCACCTTCAAGATCGCGCTGATGGTTGTAAAGTACATGAAATACATGGAGAACCTGGACTATTAATTATGATAGAAATTCGTAATATAAGCAAAACATATGACAATGGAACCAAAGCACTGAAGGACATTGACATCCGCATCCAGGACGGAGAGTTTGTCTTTATCATGGGACGGAGCGGATCAGGAAAATCAACCCTGATCCGCCTTCTGCTGAAAGAGGCAGAGCCTTCATCGGGACGCATCATCGTTAACGATATGGACCTTCAGAAGATGCCGCGCCGTTACATACCGAAATACCGCCGCCGTCTTGGCGTGGTGTTTCAGGACTTCCGGCTTTTAAAGGACCGGACCGTATTTGAAAATGTAGCATTTGCCCAGCGGGTGGTAGGTGCTTCCCCCAGAAAAATCCGCGAAGAGGTTCCACGCATGCTGAAGCTGGTGGGACTTTCCTCCAAGTACAAATCCTTTCCGCATCAGCTTTCCGGCGGAGAACAGCAGCGTGTGGCCATTGCCCGCGCCCTCATCAACCGTCCGGAGGTACTTTTAGCCGATGAGCCGACGGGAAACCTGGACCATGAGAACGCAACGGAAATTATGAAGCTTCTGGAGCGGATCAACGCGCTTGGAACTACGGTTGTGGTCGTAACCCACAGTCAGGAAATTGTAGATCAGATGGGCAAACGTGTCATCACCCTGAATAAGGGACGTCTGGTGAGTGACGAGAGAAAGGGTGGATCGGACCGTGAAGATTAGTACATTCTGGTATTGCATGAAAGAGGGCATGAAGAATATATGCAGAAACATCTGGTTTTCGCTTGCTTCTGTGGCGACGATTTCTGCATGTATTTTTTTGTTTTGCCTGTTTTTTTCCATCATTGCCAACATCCAGTATATGGTGAAGCATGTGGAGAGTAACGTGGGCATTACGGTGTTGTTTGATGAAGATATGACAGAGCAGGATATTCAGGGGCTGGGTGAAGTCATTCATCAGCGCCCGGAAATCCGGGAGATGTATTACATTTCCGCGGAAGATGCCTGGAATTCTTTTAAGGAAGAGTATTTTGCAGGCCACGAGGAGCTGGCCGAGGGCTTTGCGGAGGACAATCCTCTGGCAGGTTCCGCTTCCTATGAAATCTTTTTAAACGATATTACCCAGCAGGATGAGCTGGTTGCTTATCTGCAGAGTTTGGACGGCGTGCGCCAGGTCAATTATTCCAACTCGGCGGTGGCCGGATTTTCCGGATTCAACCGGGTGATCGGTGTGTTATCTTCCCTGATCATTGGTGTGCTTCTGGCAGTATCCCTGTTCCTGATCAACAACACCATCTCGGTGGCTGCGGCATTCCGCAGACAGGAGTGCCAGATCATGCGCCTCATCGGTGCCACCAATTTCATGATCCGTGCCCCGTTCATTGTGGAGGGCGTGATGATCGGACTGATCGGCGCGCTGATTCCGTTAGTAGGAAACTATTTCCTCTATACAAAAGGAATCGTATATCTGTCTGAGCGGTTCCATGTGCTGTCTAACCTGTTTTACTTTGTTCCGGTTGGAGAGATTTATCCGCTGATGATCGGCGCAGCCCTGATCCTTGGTGTGGGAATCGGATTTTTCGGAAGCTTTTTCACCATCCGCAAGTATATGAAGGTGTAATGATGCATAGAAACAAATGGAAAAGAATGCAGAAGCGTATGCTGGCTGCGGTGATGGGCATGGTGCTTGCCATGTCCTCATTCCAGACGGCCTACGCGACGAAGCAGGATGTGGAGGCGGCCAAAAAGAAGGTCAGCTCCATTGAGGAAGAAAAGAAAAAGGTACAGGCTACCATCAAGAACCTGGAAGGCTTAAAGAATGACGCGGCAGCGTATATTAAAGAGCTGGACGGCAGCCTGACGAAACTGGAAGGGGAACTGGATCAGCTTTCCTCCCAGATCGGTACCAAGGAACAGGAAATCGCCGATACCGGTGTGGCACTGGAACAGGCGAAAGAAACAGAAAACAAGCAGTATGCGGATATGAAGCTGCGCATCAAATACATGTATGAGCAGGGAAATACCAGCTACATTGATATGCTGTTTCAGTCCGAAGATATGGTCCAGCTCATGAACCGGGCGGAATATATCAACAAAATTTCCGATTATGACCGCAAAAAGATGGATGAGTACGAGGCAACCCGCCAGACGATTGCGGATGAGGAACAGAAATTAAAGGATGACCGGGAAGCGCTTCTTACCATGCAGGAGAAAACAAAGGCAAAGCAGGAATCGGTTAAGACCCTGCGCGCCCAGAAAAATAAGGAAATGCAGAGCTATGCCGGTCAGATCGATACCGCCCAGAGTCAGGTAGACCAGTATAACGCAGACCTGGCAGCCCAGGAGAATAAGATCAAGCAGATCGAGGCGGAGATCAAGCGCAAGGAAGAGGAAGAGCGCAAGAAAGCCGAGGCGGCTCGCAAGGCAGAAGAGGAAGCACGCAAAAAGGCGGAGACAGCGGGAAAGAAAGTTTCCGCGACCGATAAAGCCGCTTCGTATAATGTTGCCAGTCTTGGGAATATTAGCTTTAAGTGGCCGTGTCCGTCCAGCGGGCGGATTTCCTCCGGATTCGGAAGCAGAACCTCACCGACCAAGGGGGCGTCCAGCAACCATCAGGGCATTGATATCCCGGCATCCACCGGAGCAGCCATCACGGCAGCGGCATCCGGTACGGTTGTAGTATCTACCTACAGCTATTCCGCGGGAAATTACATCATGATCAGTCATGGCGGCGGTGTATACACCGTATACATGCACTGTTCCCAGCTTCTGGCATCGGAAGGCCAGACTGTGAAGCAGGGACAGACCATTGCGAAAGTAGGATCTACCGGTTATTCCACCGGTTCGCATCTGCATTTTGGCATCCGTTCCGGCGGGCGCTATGTAAATCCGCAGTCCTATGTAAGTCCGTAAAGCAGCTGTTTTACAGTTGCAAAATGCCGCGGGCAGGGCTGTGGAAGCAGCACATGGCCAGCAGGCGGGAATCATAAACAGACGAGGTGACATCATTGGAGAAAGAAAATAAAGGCAAGTCAAAGTTTTGGAAAGGCGTCTTAGCAGGTTCCCTTGTAACTGCTTTGGCAGGTTTTGGCATTGTGGGTGTGGCAACCGGTATTTCTGTGATCGGGCGCACCGTGATCGAAAATCAGGCTCAGAATACGACGGCAGAGGGCTCTGGCAGTGATGCCGTTCGAACCCAGGTAAATTTAAAACAGGTGGACGCAAAGATTTCCGTGCTTCAGCAGATCATCGACCGGTATTTCCTGTTCGATGAGGATGCGGAGCAGATGGAAACCGGCATCTACAAAGGCATGCTGGCCGGGCTGGATGACCCGTACACGGTTTATTACACTCCGGAGGAGTACAGTTCCCTGACAGAGGAGACCAGCGGTGTATATTGCGGCATTGGCGTACTGGTCAGCAAAAATGTGCAGACCGGGGCAGTGACAGCGCTCCGCGTTTTCCAGGGCTCCCCGGCAGAAGAGGCGGGCATGCAGAAGGGTGATATCATCTATAAGGTGAAGGATGTCTCTGCGGCAGAGGAAGAACTTGACATTCTGGTGCAGGAGTACATCCGCGGTGAGGAAGGCTCCTATGTGGATGTGACAGTCCTTCGTGGAACCGAAGAGATTCCGCTTCACATTCAGCGCCGTATGGTCGAGGTAGCTACGGTAGAGCACCAGATGCTGCCGGATCAGACCGGATATGTAGAAGTAACCCAGTTTGATACCGTGACGGCAGAGCAGTTCATCTCCGCGGTTTCGGATCTGGAGCAGCAGGGGATGGAGCGCCTGGTCATTGACCTGCGAGACAACCCGGGCGGCGTGGTAACCTCCTGCGTGGAGATGGCAGCCTATGTTCTCCCGGAAAACCAGCATGATGGCACCATTCTTTCTACCGCCACCAAGACCGGACAGGAAGAGCGCTACTACTGTCAGGACGGCGAGACCCGCCATGATGTGCGGGGCAGCAGCATGGAAGACGGAGAATTCCCGAAAAAAGATGATCATGAGCTGAATGTGCCGATTGCAGTGCTCATCAACGGACAGTCCGCCAGCGCGGCAGAGGTATTTGCGGGCGCACTGCAGGACTACGGCGCAGCAACCCTGGTGGGAACCACTTCC
This sequence comes from Ventrimonas faecis, assembly GCF_040096075.1. Taxonomy (NCBI): domain Bacteria; kingdom Bacillati; phylum Bacillota; class Clostridia; order Lachnospirales; family Lachnospiraceae; genus Ventrimonas; species Ventrimonas faecis. The sequence goes on along the minus strand of NZ_JBBMFJ010000001.1, from coordinate 97,963 downwards.
TTCGGAAAAGGCATTGTGCAGAGCCTGATCCCGTTAACCGACGGCTCCGCAGTCAAGATCACCACCGCCCACTACTACACCCCAGCCGGACATGACCTTCACAAGAAGGGGCTGACTCCGGATGTGGAAGTAGAACAGAAACTGGATGAAGACCTCATTGGGCAGTATGATGTTCCGCTGGATCGGGATAATCAGGTGCAGGCAGCGATTGAGGCGCTGAATAAATAAAAATTGATTGTATCACAGAAAATGCCGGACAGGCGCCAAATGGCGCCGCCCGGCATTTTCGCTACTTTATAATATTGTTGTTGGATTTAATGACAGCTGTGTTCTCCGCAGCTATGTCCCTCTCCCTCATGGTCGTGGTGGCTGCAGTGTACGTCCGGGTTATAGCCGAGGTTTCCGGCTAACAGTGCGTTGACTGCTTCGTCTGCGTTTCCGTTTACGCCGCCGTAAAGCCGGATTCCGGCCTGGGCCAGAGCGCTCTGGGCGCCGCCGCCGATGCCGCCGCAGATCAGCGTATCTACATTATGCTCCACAAGGAAGCCGGCAAGCGCGCCGTGACCGCTTCCGTTGGTGGAAACTACTTCGGAACCTGTTACAGCGCCATTTTCCACCGTGTAAAGTTTAAACTGCTCTGTGTGTCCGAAGTGCTGAAACACTTCTCCATTTTCATAAGTGACCGCAATTTTCATAATAACCTCTCCTTTTTGATGTCGTAGATTAGAAACAGGGAGGACAGGGTCAGCCACAGCCATATGACACCCGCATTGCTGGCAGCGTGAATATTCCCGGCCTTCACAGATGCGGTAATTGCCTCCGGCAATGATGAGCCGCTTTCCATTCACAATACACTGTGCCAGCTTATAGCGGGCGCTTTCGTAGATTTCCGTGACAGTGGTACGGGAAATATCCATCTGCGCGGAGCATTGTTCATGGGTTTTCTTTTCCAGATCGACCAGCCGGATTACTTCGTATTCATCCAGGGTCAGGGTGATGATATCATCGTTCTGTCCGTTTTCCGGGCAGAACGAAACATACTGCGGCGTGAAACAGATCCGCCGGCATTTTGGGGGTCTTGGCATGTGAAATCCTCCTTGTTTTCGACATATGTCGATTATAACTCGCAAAAAAGAAAAGTCAATACATAAACACCTGTTATCCGTAGGATTTTAGGAGTAAAGATTGACAGATCTGTTTGATTGGGGTACTATCCAATGTGGATATACTATAGAAGAGGTGAAAATCACATGTTGAAGGTAGATAACCTCACATTCGAAGTGAATGAAGAGGGCAGAAAACGCTGTCTGGTCAATCATGTCAGCTTTCAGGTTGCGGATGGCGAAATGTTAGTGATTACCGGCCCGAACGGCGGCGGTAAATCTACGCTGGCTAAGGTGCTGGCTGGAATTGAGAATGCAGATGAGGGCCAGATTTTTCTGGATGAGGAGAATATTTCCGGTTACGATATTGATCACCGTGCCAATGCGGGCATTGGCTACGCGTTCCAGCAGCCGCCGCGCTTTAAAGGCATGACCGTGGCAAGAATGCTGTCTCTGGCAGCGGGAAAGGAACTGACGGAGGCTGAGAGCTGCAGGCTGCTTTCCGCGGTCGGACTTTGTTCCGCAGATTATTTAAACCGTCAGATGGATGGCACGCTTTCCGGTGGTGAGATGAAGCGCCTGGAGATTGCGACAGTGCTGGCAAAGCCGCATAAGGTCAGCATTTTTGATGAACCGGAGGCTGGTATTGATTTATGGAGCTTTTCTATGCTGATCAAACGGTTTGAGGAGATTCACAAAGAGAAAAAGGAAAGCCTGATCCTGATTTCCCATCAGGAGCGTATCATTCGCATGGCCGATAAGATCATGGTGATCGAGGACGGAGAGGTGAAACAGTATGGAAGCCGTGATGAGGTGCTTCCGACCCTGTTTACACGGGAAAGCTGCGGCAGGTGCGCGAATGGACTGGAAGGAGGTGTCTGCTGATGGCACAGATCAACGAGACAACCCAGGGTGTTCTGGACCAGATCAGCGAGGGCTTTGCACAGAAGGGTGCTTACAATCTCCGCCAGAATGGCGTATCTATCTGCCATGGAGACAGTGAGCACATTAAGATTCGCAAGAAAGAAGACAAGCCGGGTATTGATATTCTGATTGATGGCGATACAAAAGGAGAACGGGTTTTTATTCCGGTGGTGGTCAGTGTTTCCGGCATGACCGATCTGGTTTACAATGATTTCTATATTGCGGATGGTGCGGATGTGACGATCGTGGCAGGCTGCGGCATTCACAACAGCGGCTGTAACGAGAGCCGACATGACGGCATCCATACCTTCCATGTGGGCAAGAATGCCAATGTCCATTACGAAGAGAAACATTATGGCGAAGGCAATGGAACCGGAAGCCGTATTTTAAATCCGGTAACCAACATTGAAGTGGGAGAGAATTCCGTATTTACCCTGGACACAGTTCAGATCAAGGGTGTGGATTCCACGGTCCGTAATACCAATGTTTCCATGGAAGCAGGATCCAAACTCTATGTGATCGAGCGTATCATGACCGATGGAAAACAGCATGCGGAGTCCAACATGGAGGTCTGCATGAACGGAAGCGGTTCCTCCGCGCAGATCGTATCCCGTTCTGTGGGAAAGGGTGAGTCTTCCCAGGTGTTCCATCCGAAGGCCGTCGGCAACGCCAAATGCCATGCGCATATCCAGTGCGATTCCATTATCATGGACCACGCGAGAGTCGGTTCCATCCCGGAAATCCAGGCGAATCATGTGGACGCGGCCATTGTTCATGAGGCGGCCATTGGACGCATCAACGATGAACAGCTGTTAAAACTCCGCACCCTTGGCATGACTGAGGCAGAGGCGGAAAATGTGATCATTGAAAATTTCTTAAGTTAATATTCTGTTGTCGGAACAGGGGCGAAAAATCTATCGTGGTGGATTTTTTACCCCTGTTTTAATTGTCAGGAAAATAACCGCTTCCTTTCGTGGAAAATATCGGAATCTTATGTTATACTAGGAGAAAATGCGTTAAAAATGCTGTAAGGAGGTGCCATTTTATGATGCAGCGAATCTGTCCGGTGTGTGACCAGGTCATGAAGCACGCCCATTACTGCAGCGCGTGCCATTCCTGGGTGAAGGACCCGGTGTACATGAATGTGACCTATTATCTGAATGAGCGCCATCCGAAAAATGAGGCGCACTGCAGCTATCACAACGGAGAGCAGGAAGCCGTAAAGGCCGGGATCGGCAAACAGAGGGCAATGCCGTGGAAACTGGGAAACACGGGCAAACATGCCAGAAAGAACGTGACTCCGAATCAGCCGGGGCGAAACGCTGCTGCTGGACCAAAGGCGTCAGACAGCAGGAACAGGCGTGCGCAGACAGATCAGGCACAGTGGCAGACCAGGGCAGGCACAGCGGGGCAGGCAAAGCCGGTTGTGAAAAAGGCAAATCCGGTCAAAAAGCTAATCATTTTGTATATTGTTCTGATGGTTGTGATGTGGCTTTTCCGGATGGTGAGTGGTGTGGCCAGTTCTTTTATTGATATCACCAGCAACGTGTTTGACAGCGTGAATGGGGCAGACTACCGGGAACTGACGGATGAGGAAGCAAAGGATTATGGCGGTCCCTGTACCGATGAAGCGCATTTTGCTGTTACAATCGAGGATTTGCAGACTCCGATGCAGGAGCTGATCCATACCTATCCGCTCCCAGTGACCGGCACCGATACCTATTCCCACAATACGGTGTATTCGGATGAGACTACCTGGTTCTCTTCCACAGATACCTATTATATAGAAGCAGAAGACACATATGCGTATGTGGATTTTGATTATGACACAGCCACCGGTCAGCTGCATCAGATTTACTTATCTGTCCCGGGACGGGGGTCTGCCGCGGATATGACGAAACAGTTTCTTCTGATGTTAAACGATGCGGACGCATGGGACAGCGAACAAAATCAGCGTTCGGATGCGGCAGATTTAGATGAGCTGTATGACCGGATGATGGATTTTAGCGTGACACAGACCGAAGGATTCTGGCGTGGAGCCGGCATCAATGCGGAATTTCCGAGTGCAGAGAATGAAAACTGCAATGTGTGGATTTATCCGGACAGAAGCAGCGACAGCTACAGCTATGGAGAAAATACCGACAGTCTGTAAAGAAAAACAGAAACATTGCGTGCCTGTGAGAAACACAACCGTTATGAAATCATAGAAAAAGAGAGGAACCTTACTTATGAAGATCAGAGATATTCTTGCAAAAAACGAACCGACACTTTCCTTTGAGGTATTTCCACCGAAGACCGAGGACAAATATGAGTCTGTAGAACAGGCTGCTTCTGAGATCGCAAAGCTGAACCCGGCATTCATGAGTGTTACTTATGGAGCAGGCGGCGGAACCAGCCAGTATACCGTGGACATTGCGGCTTCCTTAAAGGCCAAGGGGGTTACTCCGTTAGCGCATCTGACCTGTGTTTCTTCCACCAGAGAGAAGGTACACTCGGTTCTGGACCAGTTAAAGGCACAGGGCATTGAGAATGTACTGGCCCTGCGCGGGGATATTCCGAAGGATGGAAAAGTAGAACATGATTACCGCTATGCTTCTGAGCTCATTGCCGAGATCAAGGCATCCGGTGATTTCTGCATCGGCGCAGCCTGCTATCCGGAGGGCCATGTGGAGTCTGTCAACAAGACCGAGGACATTCAGCACCTGAAAGAAAAGGTTGAGGCGGGCTGTGATTTTGTGACCACCCAGATGTTCTTTGACAACAACATTTTATATAACTACCTGTACCGGGTACGTGAGAAAGGCATTACCGTTCCGGTCATCGCAGGCATTATGCCGGTAACCAATGTGGCCCAGATCAAGCGCATCTGTTCCATGTCCGGTACCTATCTTCCGGCGCGGTTTAAGGCTATCGTAGACCGTTTCGGTGACAATCCGGCAGCCATGAAGCAGGCAGGTATTGCCTACGCAACCGAGCAGATCATTGACCTGATCGCGAACCATGTCAATGGCATTCATGTGTACTCCATGAACAAACCGGATGTGGCGGCCCAGATCAAAAACAGCCTTTCTGAAATTATCCGGTAGAAAAAAGAAAAACAGTAACACAGAAATCACGGAGAGAAGAACATTGACAGAAGAAACATTTCACTGGAATGACCGGGAACTTTTGCGGTATCTGGGCTGCAAAAACGGAGCAGCGCCGGATCAGAATACAGCAGATCTGATCATACAGTGCAAGCAGGAACTGGAGCGGGCGGCATCCCCAAGAGTGATCTGGAGAGAATACCCGCTGTCATTTCAGGGGCATGTGATCGATATGACCTGTCTTCAGACGGAAAGCAAAAGTCTGGAACGCAATTTGAAGGACTGTGAGCGGGTGCTGCTGTTTGCGGCAACCCTGGGCAGCCAGGTAGATGTGCTGCTTCACCGCTATAACATGATCCAGATGAGCAAGGCGGTGGTGATGCAGGCGGCATCGGTAGCCATGCTGGAAACGTTCTGCGATGAACAGAACCAGAAATTAAAAGAAGAATATGAAGAAAAGGGCTGGTATCTGCGTCCGCGGTTCAGTCCCGGCTACGGGGATTTTCCACTGGAATGCCAGCGTTATATTGCGCCGGCCCTGGAACTGGGCAAGCGGATCGGTGTGACGCTGACGGACAGTCTGCTTATGGCTCCGTCCAAATCAGTGACGGCAGTGATCGGCGTGAGCCGCCTGCCAAGAAACTGTACCGTGCAGGGGTGTGAGGTCTGTGCTAAGCGGGACTGCGCTTACCGCAGGTAAAGCAGCAGACGGCAAAGAAAAAACGCGAAGGAGATATCGTTTACCATGGATATATTACAGGAATTACAGAACCGGATCTTATTCTGCGACGGAGGAATGGGAAGCCTTTTGCAGGAGGCCGGATTAAAGCCGGGCGAACTTCCGGGAACCTGGAACATCACCCATCCGGAGGAGCTTGTGAAGATTCACAAAGCTTATCTGGAGGCCGGAGCGGATATTGTGACGACCAATACCTTCGGTGTGGACCGTTTAAAATACAATGAAAATACAGAGTTTCAGTTAGAGCCGGTCATTCGTGCCGCGGTGACCAACGCGAAAGAGGCTATCCGCCAGAGCGGAAAACAGGCCTGGATCGGACTGGATATGGGCCCGACCGGAAAGCTGTTAAAGCCGATGGGAGACCTGGCCTTTGAGGACTGCTGCGCCATCTACCGGGAAGTGGTGGAAATCGGAGCGGACGCCGGCGCGGACTTTGTTCTGATTGAGACTATGAGTGACAGCTATGAGACCAAGGCTGCTGTGCTGGCGGCGAAGGAAGGCTGCAATCTTCCGGTGTTTGTTACCGTTACCTTCGATGAGCGGGGCAAGCTTTTAACCGGAGGAAGCCCGGCATCCATTGTGGCTATGCTGGAAGGCCTGGGCGTCGATGTACTTGGTATGAACTGCGGCCTTGGCCCGGTTCAGATGAAGGAGATTTTAAAGGATATTCTGGAGGTTTCTTCCATTCCGGTCATGATCAACCCCAACGCGGGCCTGCCGAGAAGCGAGAATGGAAAGACCGTTTACGATATTGACGCGGCGCATTTCGCAAAGACCGAGGAAGAAATTGTGGATATGGGAGCCCGGATCGTGGGCGGATGCTGCGGTACCACACCGGAACATATCCGCATGGTGGCAGAGCGCTGCCGCAATAAAAAGCCGGTTCCGGTGACGAAAAAGAACCGCACGGTGGTGTCCTCTTTCTGCCAGGCTGTGGAGATTGGAAAGAATCCGGTTATCATCGGTGAGCGTATCAACCCGACCGGTAAGTCCAAATTCAAGCAGGCTTTGCGGGATCACAATCTGCAGTATATTTTACAGGAAGGCGTGACCCAGCAAGATCATGGCGCCCATGTGCTGGATGTAAACGTGGGTCTTCCAGAGATTGATGAGCCATCCATGCTGGAAGAGGTGGTACGGGAGCTGCAGAGCATCATTGACCTGCCGCTTCAGCTGGATACGACAGATCCGGTGGCCATGGAGCGGGCCATGCGTGTATACAACGGCAAACCGCTCATTAACTCCGTGAACGGAAAAGAAGAGTCCATGCGCACGGTATTCCCGCTGGTACAGAAGTACGGCGGCGTTGTGGTTGCGCTGGCACTGGATGAAGGCGGTATCCCGGAGACGGCAGAGGGCCGCATTCAGGTGGCAAAAAAGATTTATAAGACGGCAGCAGAGTATGGCATCGGGCCGGAAGACATTATCATTGATGCCCTGTGCCTGACAGTAAGCTCAGACAGCCAGGGTGCCATCACCACGCTGGAAACCTTAAGAAGAGTACGGGATGAACTTCATGGAAAGACCATTCTGGGTGTGTCCAACATTTCTTTCGGACTGCCGCAGCGTGAGATTATCAATGCGGCGTTCTTTACCATGGCCATGCAGAATGGCTTAAGCGCTGCCATCATCAACCCGAATTCCGAGGCTATGATGCGCGCGTACTACAGCTTCCGGGCGCTGATGAATCTGGATCCCCAGTGCAGTGAGTATATTTCTGTTTACAGTGGGCAGGTGGCAAGCCTGGGACAGAGTGCAGTGACCGGAAACGGTGGTTCGGCATCCGGCTCTGTAGCCGGGACAGCAGGCAGCCAGGGAACTTCGGATCTGCATGCCAGCATTGTGAAGGGCTTAAAAGACCAGGCTGTGCAGGCGGCAAGGGAACTGCTGGAGACCCAGGATGCCCTGGACGTCATCAACAGCCAGATCATTCCGGCGCTGGATGTCGTGGGAAAAGGATTTGAGAAGGGTACCATGTTCCTGCCACAGCTTCTGATGAGCGCAGAGGCGGCAAAGGGCGCGTTTGAGGTGATCAAGGAAAAGATGGATGCCAGCGGCCAGAAACAGGAGAAAAAGGGAACCATCATCCTGGCAACGGTCAAGGGTGATATTCACGATATCGGAAAGAATATTGTGAAGGTTCTGCTGGAAAACTACAGCTACGATGTGCTGGATCTGGGCAAGGATGTTCCGCCGGAGGCCATTGTGGAGACGGCTGTGGAACAGCATATTGAACTGGTGGGCCTTTCTGCGCTGATGACCACCACCGTGCCGAGCATGGAAGAAACCATCGTGCAGCTTCGCAAGGCGGCACCCTGGGCGAAGGTGATGGTGGGTGGCGCCGTGCTGACCCAGGAATATGCCGATACCATGGGAGCAGACCAGTACTGCCGTGATGCCATGGCTTCCGTCAATTACGCGGAGCAGGTATTCGGTCTTACAAAATAGTAAGAAATTTTTAAAAGAATCGAAATTGAATCTCCTTTCCGTCTGGATTACACTAGGACACATGGACGTTAGTGAACAGACAGAGAGGAGATTTTTTATGATATTTCGTAAGATACATACAGGAAAACGCCTGGCGGCGCTGGCACTCTGCGGCCTTTTCGCTCTGCAGGCTCCGGCAGTACCGGCCATGGCAGCAGAGACACTGACGGTGCAGGATCAGGGCTTTTACCGCAGTGATGGCACAAAGATCGAGGGAGCGGTGGCCAAGGGCGTTACCATTTCCAAATACCAGAACCAGGCAGGTCCGATTGACTGGGACGCCATGAAAGCGGACGGCGTGACCTTCGCCATGATCCGTGTCGGATACTTAAATGACCTGGATCCTTATTTTAAAGAAAATATGGAGGGTGCCATCAGCCATGGCATCCGTGTGGGTGTGTTCCTGTATTCCATGGCACTGGATGAAGAGACCGCGCGCCAGGAAGCCCAGTATGTGCTGGAACAGATCCGGGGATATAAGATTTCCTATCCGGTTGCCTACGATGTAGAGTCCAAATATCTGCTGGACAACGGAAAGACACCGCAGGAGCTGGCAAATCAGACCAACATCTTCTGCAAGGCCATTGCGGATGCCGGATACCGTCCCATCCTCTATGGAAACAACCAGTGGCTGACGAACTATGTCGATATATCCCAGGTACCATATGATATCTGGTATGCACGCTATGGCACGAACGGTGACTTCCAGAACCGCAAGATCTGGCAGTTTACCGAGACGGGTTCCGTGGCAGGCATCACCGGCAATGTCTGCATTGAGGCTTCCTTCTATGATTATCCGGAGCTGGCAGCAGGCAACACCGGAAGCGGAACCTACACGGTTGGTTCTTCCTCAGGCGGTCCGGGTGTAAGCCTGTCAGCAGGAAAGACCCAGGCAACGCCGACAGTCGGAGCGTCCGCGGACAGTCAGACGGGACCATCCGGTCAGGCAGGAGGGCAGGACCAGACTGGTGTGTCTCCGGTTCAGACGGCCGGACAGGATGAAAGCCAGCTGACCAAATCACCATCCGAACAGTAAACAGGGGTGGGATTCTGAAGGGGCTGTCGCAAAAATGGAGCAGGAACGTTCCTGGGATATTTTTGCGGCAGCCCCTTTTGAACCTGTTCTTTTTACAAATACCGCTTGTATTTGCCGAATGCTTTGGGTAGAATAGAGCTAGGCTGAATCCGGGATTCTCTTTGGAAACGGAGAGAATACCATGAAGAAAAAACAATCTGCGATTTTTAAGTGGCTGCTGCTTGCGGTATGTCTGTTCGCGGCGGGATGCTTCTATAGCTGCGGCAGCCGGGAAACGGCAAAAGAGGCAGTATCTGTGCATGGAAACAGGGCATTTCAGGCAGAGAGCGCGCCGGAAAGCAGCACGGAAACAACCGGGGAATATCCGGAAGACACCGAAGCTTCCCGGGAAAACGAAGCTGCCCTGTGTTATGTATATGTCTGCGGAAAGGTGCAGTCACCCGGTGTATACACGCTCCCGGAAGGCGCACGGATCTACGAGGCAGTTGATCTGGCGGGGGGATTTACAGATGACGCGGAAGAGTCCTGGCTGAACCTGGCAGAACCTGTTACAGATGGCATGAGGCTGGAGGTTCCATCCAAAGCCCAGGCGAAGGATCTATCCTGGCAGGCGCAAAGCCAGCATGCAGTAACCGGGAACGGAGATGCCGGAAACTCTGCGGCAGGGCAGAGGGGTCTGGTCAACCTCAATACGGCTTCCCTGGAGGAACTGATGACGCTGAAGGGCATCGGGGCATCCCGGGCGGAGGATATCATCCGTTACCGGAAGGAGGCCGGCAGTTTTACAAGAATAGAAGATATCATGAAGGTGCCGGGCATTAAGGACGCGGCCTTTCAGAAAATAAAAGAAAATATTACAGTATAGGGAATAGGTGAGAACATGGCAAAGATTCTGGTGGTTGATGATGAAAAACTGATCGTGAAGGGCATCCGTTTCAGTCTGGAACAGGACGGGATGGAAGTGGACTGCGCGTATGACGGGGAAGAGGCAATCAATCTGGCAAAACAGACAGAATATGATGTCGTGCTTCTGGATGTGATGCTGCCCAAGTATGACGGCTTTGAGGTTTGTCAGGCAATCCGGGAATTTTCCGAAATGCCCATCATCATGCTGACTGCCAAGGGCGGAGACATGGACAAGATCCTGGGACTGGAATACGGCGCGGACGATTACGTGACAAAACCATTTAACATTCTTGAGGTCAAAGCGCGCATTAAGGCAATCATGCGCAGAAATTCCAGAAAGTCCGGAAAAGGCAAAGCGGCGGAGAATAAGATGATCACCGCCGGGGACTTAAAGCTTGACCGGGAAGGCCGCCGGGTATTTATCGGAGAAAAGGAAATCAATCTGACAGCCAAGGAGTTTGACCTTCTGGAACTTCTGGTCTGCAATCCAAACAAAGTCTATTCCAGAGAGAGCCTTCTGTCTTTTGTCTGGGGCAACAAGGCTTCGGAATCCGGCGATGTGCGTACCGTGGATGTTCACGTGAGACGTCTGCGTGAGAAGATCGAGCCGAGTCCGAGCGACCCGAAATACGTACATACCAAGTGGGGTGTGGGCTATTATTTCCGGGCGTAGAACAGATGGATGACTGCCTGCGCAGCACAGGGACAGCAGCATGAGAGGTGGAATATCATGGGACAGAACAGATGGAAAAACCGGTGGAGACGGCTGGACAACACGGCAAAAATCTTTCCGGTGATCGCAAATGAAAATGTAAGCCAGGTCTTTCGGATTTCGGTGACCTTAAAGGAACCGGTGGATCCAGAGCTTCTTGGCAGGGCGCTGGAGAAAATTCTGCCGGAGATCCGGAATTTCCGCGTGAAGATGCGCCGGGGACTTTTCTGGTATTATTTTGAGGAAAATGACCGGATCCCGCAGGTAAAGCGGGAAAATACCTATCCCTGCCGGTTTATCGATCCCCATGGGAACCAGAAGTTTTTGTTCCGGGTTACCTATTATGAGAAGCGCATCAATCTGGAAGTCTTTCACGCGCTCACAGACGGGCTTGGCGCGGTAAATTTCTTAAAATGCCTGACCAGACAGTATCTGCGCCTGGCGGCGGGCGCGCCGGAGTTTATGACCCGGGACGACGAGAATGCCAGAAAGCAGGAGGTCTTCCACGTTCAGGACAGTTACTTAGAGCACGGAGAAGACGGAAAACCAAGATGCTACAGCTCCAGACCGGCTTATCAGTTAGAAGGGCACTATCTGCCGCTGGGAACCGGGCAGGTTCTGCATGGCTATGTGCCGGTGAGCTGTTTAAAAGCGGTCTGCAAACAGCATGGGGTCAGCATTACCAAGTATCTGGCGGCTGCGCTGATCTGGTCTATCTGGCAGGAGTATCTGGGTGGAAAGAGCAGCAGGCGTGCCGTGGTCCTGAATCTGCCCATTAATCTGCGGGCCTTTTTTGGTTCCGACACCATGGCAAATTTCTTTGCGGTTACCATGATCGGCTGGCTGTTCCGGAATCCGGATATCCCGTTCGAGGTGCTGCTCCAGAAGGTGAGCAGCCAGATGGACCGCAAGATTGAAAAAGACAAACTGGCGGAGAGCATTGCATACAATGTATCCAATGAGAAAAAATGGTACCTGCGGGCCATTCCACTCTTTTTAAAGGCTCCGGCGCTTTCCCTGGTGTTCCGGCTTAAGGACCGGGCTTACACCATGACACTGTCCAACATCGGGCCGGTGCAGATGGAGCCGGAATACGCGGATCTCATCGAACGGTTCCACCTGATGATCGGCGTTTCCAGACGCCAGCCGGTCAAGTGCGCGGTATGTGCCTATAAAGATGAGATGGTCATTACCTTTACCTCAGTCTTTGCGGACAGCCGCCTGCAGAAGCGTTTCTTCCGCAAATTAAAGGAAGACGGTGTGCCGGTGCGGTTTGAGGGCAATGAGCTTTCTGCCGCTGCAAAGCGGGATATGTATCCGCGGGTGCGCAAGGTGCTGATCCGGCGCGGAGGCGCGGAGGAAAAGGCTACGCGCATGGCAAAGCAGGTGGGAAACACCGGAGTGGACGCGGCAAAGGGAATTCGCGACTACGTCAGTGGCCGCAGAAGCTGGAAAGAAGAATTAAAACGCCGCCTGCATATCTGAGTGTGGCAGAATCGGGCAGAAACAAAACAGACTAAGCTTAAGACGGAGGAAGATTGCTTGAAAAACAGAGAGGTGAGTCTGCGCGGAAAACTGGTGCGGGACATGATGAAGAACATGATGGATTCCGCCATGGGACATAAGATCCAGACCGGGGAATACCGGATGGATCCGAAGGAACCGGCCTGGATCTGCCCGCCGGATTATGAATATGAGATTGTGGAGATGCCGCATTTTAAGATGGAATATCTCCGGCCCACCGGTGTTTGTACCGGACGAGTGATCCTGCAGCTTCACGGAGGCGGTTACATTGGCCCCATGAAGAATATTTACCGGGATTTCGCGATTCAGTACTGCCGCAGGAGCTTTGGCGGAGATGTGCTGACGATTGATTACCGGGTGGCGCCGGAGCATCCGTACCCGGCAGCCCTTAAGGACGCGGTGGCGGCTTATCAGTGGCTGATCGGAGAAAAGCATTACGACGCGGACAAGATTGTGATTGCTGGAGATTCCGCGGGAGGCGGCCTGGCCCTGGCTCTGGTCATGTACCTGCGGGATCATGGCATGGAACTGCCGGCCGGTGTGCTGGTCATGTCTCCCTGGACGGACTTAACCAACAGCGGAGCATCTTACCAGACCAATTTTGACCGGGATCCCCAGTTTGGCGGCACCACCGACAACATGTTGTTTCACAGCACCTACATTGGAGACGCAGATCCGAAGGATCCATATATTTCCCCGCTGTTTGGAAGTTTTGAAGGCTTTCCGCCCATACTGTTTCAGGTGGGAAGCGAGGAGGTACTGTTAGATGATACCTTAAGGGCTGCGGAAATGGTGCGCAAAGTCCATGGAAAACTCCGCGTTACGGTTTATGAAGGCATGTTCCATGTGTTTCAGATGGCCCTGCGCCTGATCCCGGAAAGCCGGGAGGCCTGGGAGGAAGTAAGCCGTTTTCTGGAGATCATCTACTGCATTGAGCGCAAGAAAGAAGGAAAAGCCGTAAAGCGGGTGAAATCCGGAAGAGAAAGAAGCAGGAGAGAGGCATGAAGGTTACACTGGTTACAGTAGGAAAGATCAAGGAAAAATTTTATACGGATGCCATCGCGGAGTACGCGAAGCGCCTGAGCCGGTACTGTAAGCTGGAAATCCTTCAGGTGGCCGACGAAAAGACGCCGGATAAAGCCAGCGAGGCAGAAGAACAGCAGATTAAGGAGAAAGAGGGGAAACGGATCCTCGAGCAGATCAAAGATGGCGCGTTTGTGATTGCGCTGGCCATTGACGGGAAAATGCTGGATTCCGTGGAACTGGCGGAAAAGATCAATAAGCTGGGCATTGGCGGTGTCAGCCAGCTGGTCTTTGTGATCGGCGGCTCCCTGGGACTTTCAGAGGCGGTCTTAAACCGGGCCGACTACAGGCTGAGCTTTTCAAAGATGACATTTCCGCATCAGCTGATGCGGGTGATCCTGCTAGAGCAGATCTACCGCAGCTACCGGATTATTCATAAAGAACCATATCATAAATAAAAAAGGGGTTCATAATCAAAAGGAGGTAGTTTCATATGAAAAACTGGAAAAAGGGAATTGCCCTGGTTGTGGCAGCAGGACTGTTGACGATTGCGGGAGCGGCAACCGCGCTTGCGGCATCCAAGACCAGACTGGATACCGTGTCAGACCTGTACTGGGGAGATGATGGCACCACGGCAAACTGGGAGAAGGTGGATGACGCCTACCAGTATGAGGTCCGCCTTTACTGCAACGAGTCCCAGGTGGAGAGCATTAAAACCAAAAAAGATTCCTTCGACATGGAAAAGAAGATGACCAAAGAGGGCGATTACACCTTTAAGGTGCGTGCCCTGGCAAAGTCCAATTCCAAGGAATTTACAGATGGTTACTGGTCCGAAGAATCTGAGGAAACTTACGTTTCTGAAGATTTTGCCGACATGATCAAAAACGGTGGAAGCACATCCCAGTTACAGAACGGCGGTCCGGGCAAAAAGGAAGATGGCCAGGCCACAGAAGAGAAAGAGGCTTCTGTTGTGATTCAGGCAAAATGGATCCAGGAAGCAGGCACTGGCCGCTGGTGGTATCAGAACGCGGACGGCAGCTACCCGAAGGGCGGCTGGTGGCAGGATCCGGCAAATGGAACCTGGTACTTCTTCGATGATCAGGGCTATATGCAGACCGGCTGGATCGACTGGAACGGAAACCGCTACTACTGCACGGCAAGCGGTGCCATGGCAGTTGGTGAGTACACCATTGACGGCGCGCAGTACCGGTTTGACGCATCCGGCGCATTACAGCAGTAAAAGGAAAATTCTGTAAAATGAATATAAAACACCCCTTCCCTCATATATATTATGCAGGGGGAGGGGTGTTTTTTTGGATAAGCGGGAGGAACTGATCAAGATTTTTTCCAAAGATATCCGGGAGATCTTAAAGCAGGTCACGGTAGATTTTGAACAGGTACAGGAGATCCGCCTGCGTGTTCACGCACCGCTTCTGATGATCTGCAACAACCGGGAGTATTACATCACCAGGGGAGGAAATTTAAGCATGCGGGCAGAGGAGGCGTACCTGGTGACCAGAGAGGCGCTGAAGGAAACGCTGGATTATATGAGCAGTTATTCTCTGTATGCTTTTGAGGAGGAAATCAAGCAGGGGTTCATTACGATCCAGGGCGGGCACCGCATCGGCATTGCCGGAAAAACCATCACGGACGGCCACGGGATCCGCAGCATGAAGTTCATCTCTTTTATCAATGTACGCCTGTCCCATCAGGTGAAGGGCTGTGCGGAGGCAGTGCTGCCGTATCTGTATGACCGGGACATGATCTTTCACACACTCATCATTTCGCCGCCGCGGTGTGGGAAGACCACGCTTTTGCGTGATATTATCCGCCAGGTGTCCAATGGAAGCGTGGAGCATGCGGGCCTGACCATCGGTGTCATTGACGAGCGCTCGGAAATTGGCGCCTGTTATCAGGGAATCCCGCAGAATGAACTGGGAATCCGGACGGATATTCTGGACTGCTGTCCCAAGGCCCAGGGGATGATGATGCTGATCCGCACCATGTCACCCCAGGTCATCGCGGTGGACGAGATTGGAAGCCGGGAAGATTTAGAGGCCATTGAATATGTGATGAACTGCGGCTGCAAGCTGGTGGCTACGGTACATGGAAGCTCCATCGAGGACATCAAGCAGAAACCGGTGCTTCGGAAAATGGTGCTGGAAAAATGGTTCGAGCGGTACGTGATCTTAAATAACAGGGGAAAAGTGGGCAACATCGGGGAAATCTACGATTCCAGGGGATGCAGGCTCTATCCGGTGGGAGGTGAGTGCTTTTGAGTATGCAGGGATGGATGAAGCTGTTTGGCGCAGCCTGCATCCTGTGCGGGGCTGCGGGGACCGGAATCTGGTTTTCCGGGCGGTACCGGCAGCGGATTCTGGAGCTGGAGCAGTTAAAACAGATGGTATTTCTTTTAAAGGGGCAGATCCTGTATGCCAGCGCGCCGCTGCCGGAAGCGCTGGAAACCGTGGGAAAACGGGTGGACGGAGTCCTTGGAAGCCTGTTTCTGGAAACAGCGGCTACTCTGGAGTCGCAGCCCGGGGAACCATTTTCCGCGATCTGGAGGAACGCGGTTTCTGAAATGGAAGGGAAGACGGCACTTTCAAAGTCGGACAGGCAGACCCTGGAAAATCTGGGAGAACACCTTGGCTTTCTGGACCGGGAGACTCAAGAGCGGACGCTTCTTTTGTACCTGGAACAGGTGGACACGGAGCTGCAGGTTTTGCGGGAACACCGGCAGGAGCGGTGCAGGCTGTATACAAGCCTTGGGGTGATGGGCGGCCTGTTCCTTGCGGTGATCCTGGTCTGATGGAGGGTACATATGGGAGTGAATCTGATTTTCCGCATTGCCGCGGTGGGAATCCTGGTATCTGTGATCTGCCAGGTGCTGCGGCACAGCGGGCGGGAAGAACAGGCATTTCTGACCAGTCTGGCGGGCCTTGTGCTGGTGCTGTTCTGGCTGGTGCCTTATATTTATGATTTGTTTGAAACTATGAAAAATCTGTTTGCACTGTAGGGGATGCTATGACGGTAGTAACGGTGGGAATCATCGGGATCATGACAGTGCTGATGGCAGTCCAGCTAAAAAGCCTGAAAGGGGAGTACGGCCTGTATCTGGTGCTGGCAGCAGCCTGCGTGATCTTTTTTTACGGAACCCTGAGACTGAAGGGGATTTTAGAGGGGCTTCAGAAAATCCAGAACATGATCCGCATCAATCCGGTCTATTTGAATACGCTGCTGAAAATGACGGGGATCACCTATATTGCGGAGTTTTCCTCCGGAATCTGTAAGGATGCGGGCTATGGGGCGCTGGGAACCCAGATCGAGATTTTTGGAAAGCTTTCCATTCTGGCGGTCAGCCTTCCGGTTATCCTGGCGCTTCTGGACACGCTGCAGGGGCTTCTGGCATGAGGCGGGGGAGAAGATGGCTGTTTTTGCCTGTGACCGGCTTTTTTTTATTCTGTGTGTTCAGCGGGCCGGAAAGCCGGACGTGGGCTATGGACACGGGTGACGCGGTGCAGGAAGCTGGTGCGGATGAGCTGCCGGAGACGGAGCAGATACCGGATACCTTGGATGCTGCAGGTGAAATTGCCGTGGATGAGCCGGAGGGCATGTTTAACGCGGTGGAGGCGGCGCTTTCGGGGGACGGGCTTTCCGGCATCGGAGATATTGAGACGTATTTAAGACAGGAGCTTGGAACTTCCGGCCACCGGCTTACCCTTGGAGACCTGATGCGGGCACTGGCGTCCGGCAATACAAAGGAGGCGGCATCCCTGTGCCTGGACGGACTGCGCCAGGAAATTTTGGGAGAACTGCAGGGAAAAAACCGCATGGCGGGGCGACTTCTGGCGCTGGGCCTGTTTGGGGCTCTGTTTGCCGGATTTTCCGAAGTATTCTCCGGCGGGAATATGGCAGAGACCGGATTTTTTCTGACCTATCTGATGTCCTTTGCGCTTCTGGCGGCGGTGTTTGGGGAAAGCGCGGAGGCTGCGGCCCGGGTTTTAGACAGCCAGATCCAGTTTATGAAGGTACTGCTTCCTTCTTATTTCACAGCGGTGGTGTGGTCCGGAGCGGGGCTTTCCTCTGCGGCCTGGTATGAAGCGGCCCTGTTTCTGATTGCCGGAGTGCAGAGACTCTATGCGGGACTGCTGCTTCCGCTGGTGCGCATCTACTTTCTGTCGGTGATGGCTGGTTCTATGGTGAAGGAAGATATGCTGTCCCGGATGCTGGATCTTTTAAGATCCGCGGTTTTGTGGGGCAGCCGGTCACTGCTCGGAGTCGTACTGGGATTCCAGCTGGTTCAGGGCATGGTGCTTCCCTATGCGGATTCTGTGAAAAATGCCGGGATGCAGCGGCTTTTGCAGGCGATTCCCGGCATTGGAGACGGGGCAGGAGCGGTGACAAAACTGATGCTGGGTTCTGGGGTGCTGATCAAGAATACCATGGGAGCGGCGGCGGTTCTCCTTTTGTTTCTGTTTTCCATTGTACCTCTGGCAAGACTGTTTGTACTGTATCTGATCTACCGGAGCGTGGCTGCGGTGCTGCAGCCGGTGGCGGACAAGCGTCTGGTGGTCTGTTTAAGCGGTGTTGCCCAGGCGCAGAAAATGCTTCTGACGGTAACAGCCTCCGGGTTTTTACTCTTCGCGGTCACCATAGCCCTGATCTGCCAGGGAACCAATGCAGCTTATCTGGCATCGTAGGAAAGGCGGGATGGCATGTGCGGTGCATGTGTCTGCACCCGGGAGTTCCGGAGGAAAAGGAGGCGGTTGCGTGACAGCAGTTTACGAGTGGATTCGGAACCTGACAGCGTTTTTCCTGTTTTTATCCGTGATGGAGAACCTGCTGCCGGGACAGAAGTACGGAAAGTATATCCGGCTGTTTGCGGGCATGGTGCTGGTCCTGCTGGCAGTAGAGCCGTTTACTTCCGGATTTGACTTAGAGGAGGTGCTGGCGCGCAGCTATGAGGATCTGCTGGTCCGTGGAGAAGCGGAAGAACTGAAAGAACAGCTGGGGGTGACAGAGCAAAAACGCCTGGGACAGATTTTCTCACAGTATGAGGAGGCGGTTGGCCGGGATGTAAGGGAGCTTGCGCAGTCTCTCGGAGTTTCCCTGTCAGACTGCAGCGTCCGGATCGAGGATGACGAAAGCAGCCCGGAGTTTGGGACGGTGCGGGAAATCCGGGCAGTTCTTTCTGCGCAGTCCGCACCGGCAGAACAGGAGAAGCTGTCAAATAAGATTCAGGAGTATTATGGTCTGGAGGAGCAGTATGTGGAAATTAAAATTGCCGGAGGGGAAGGACCGGTGGGTCTTTCTTCTGACGGTGGGCGTGATCCTTTGTATCCTGGCGTTTCCGGCGGGCAGTAAAAGCAGCCGGATGGCACTTCCGGCATCCCGGAATGTGGAGGAGGCGGGAAGTGCCTCTATGGCAGCCGGGCAGGACGCGGCCGCCTATGAGCGGGAACTGGAGAAGCGGGTAAAGGAAATTCTGAGGGGCGTTTCCGGTGTGGGTGAGGTCGATGTGATGATCGTGCTGAAATCCTCTGCGGAAAAGGTGATTCAGGTGGACAACAGCACCTCAAAATCGGTAACCACGGAAAAGGGGAGCGGAACAGACCGGTCCGTGGAAAGCATGGACCAGGAACACAGCACGGTACTGACGGGAAGCGGCAGCGGGCAGGAGCCGGTGGTGGCAAAAGAGGTCTATCCGGAGATTGCCGGGATCGTCATCAGTGCCTCCGGCGGCGGCCAGCCCTCCGTGCAGGCAGAGATTTCCGAGGCCATGGAGGCATTATTCGGGCTTCCGGCGAATAAAATAAAAGTGTTAAAGCGGGTGGAGTAAAAAAGGAGCGTCGGTATGAGACTGAAACGGGAAGGAATACCAAAACAGGAAGGAACAGGAAAGCAGGACATCAATATGAAGAAACTGTTTCGAAGAAATCAGATCATCATCACGACCCTGGCCATTATGATTGCGGCTGCCGGATATCTGAATTACGCGGGAAAACGGGAACTGGAGGCCAGCGCCGGAGACGGAATTTATCAGGCAGGAACCTTTGATATTTCCGAGGAGGACCTGCTGGCGGAGAACCAGAAAAACGGACTGGGAGACAGTGCCGTCATCGAGGAGGCGCAGCCCCAGGCGGAAGGATCCGGACTTCAGGCAGAGGCATCGCAGGAGGGAAGCCTTCTGGCAGAATCAGATGCGGGAACGGAGCTGGCCGAGATTGACAGCTGGGATGGCGGTGAGGAGGCCGGGATGGAAAATCCGGGCGAGGCAGTGCTGACCAGCGGCCTTACAGTTTCGGATTACATAGCAGGGGTGCAGTTAAACCGGGAACAGATCCGGGCAAGAAATAAGGAAACCTTAAATTCCATCATCAACAGCACGAACATTGACGAGTCTGCCAAGCAGGAGGCCATCCAGAATATGATCGCCCTGACCGCGGTGGCAGAAAAAGAAAACGCGGCGGAGACGCTTCTGCAGGCCCGGGGCTTTGCGGATCCGGTGGTAAGCCTGACCGATGGAAAGGTGGATGTGGTCATCAACGCGCCCTCCATCACTGACCAGCAGCGGGCCCAGATCGAGGATATCGTGAAGCGCAAAACGGAGGTTAGTGCGGAAAATATTATCATTACGCTTTTGAATCTGGAGGATTAAAAAACAAAAGCCCCTTTGCAAATCAGGGCAGATTTGTTATACTATAGGAAATAAAGATTTCGGGCAAAGGCCGTGAAATCTGTCTGATCTGAGGAGGGAACACTGTGGCAGAGTTAGAAGGAAGAAATACACATAAATTATATGAAAAAGAGATGATGGGAGAGGTGCGCATCGCGGATGAAGTGGTAGCTATCATTGCAGGCCTGGCAGCAACTGAGGTAGACGGCGTGGATTCCATGGCTGGCAACATCACCAACGAACTGGTTGGAAAGCTTGGCATGAAGAACCTGTCCAAGGGCGTAAAGGTAGACGTGACAGAGGAGCATGTGTCCGTAGACCTGTCCTTAAACATCAAGTATGGCTACAACATCCCGGATGTGAGTGAGCGTGTGCAGGACCGTGTCAAGTCCGCCATCGAGAACATGACCGGACTTACCGTGCTGGATGTTAACATCCGCATCGCAGGTGTCAACATCAACGAGCAGTAAAAAGAAAGCAAAGTCAGAAGGCTGGCCCGGAAACGGGCCGGCTTTTTTGTATGATAGGAAATTGCGTCCTATCATACAAAAAAGCTCCGCGAGGATGCGCACTCGGCGCAATGGCAGATGGTTGCTGAAGCAACCGCGCCTCGGCGCGAGAATCCGGCAAGCCGGATGCTTTTTCATCTTTGGCATCTGGCTGTGAATTGGGAGGGCCAATGCGTTAAAATGTTGTAAAAAAGTGTGACAATAAAATATCGATGGTTACATTTTCAGAAGAAAGGTGCTATAATCCATGGTTGTTTCCGAGGAAGAACAATTTGACTGTTCAAGACTAAACAGGGAGACAAGGAGGGAATGATGATGAATCTTGCATTTTGTATTCCATTTGCGGGACTTCTGCTCTGTATCGCGGTGCTGCCGCTGGTAAAAGCAGAGTGGTGGGAGGCACACCAGCCCCATGCGGTCGTATTCTGGTCGCTGCTGTTTGTGCTGCCCTTTGCGTTTGTGTATGGCCCCGGGCAGGCGTTTGAGAAGGTGTTGGAATGTATCGTAGATGATTATCTGACATTTATCATTTTGCTGTTCGGTCTTTTTTGTGTTTCAGGTAACATTACCCTGGAGGGGGATCTGGCGGGTTCCCCACGCATCAATGTGGGACTTCTTCTGATCGGCACCATGCTCTCGAGCTGGATCGGCACCACCGGTGCCAGCATGCTGATGGTGCGTCCCATCATTAAGATGAATGCCTGGAGAAAGCGGAGAAGCCACATTATGGTCTTCTTCATTTTCCTGATTTCCAATATCGGAGGCTGCTTAACGCCGATTGGCGATCCGCCGCTTTTAATGGGCTTTATGCGTGGTGTTCCGTTTTTCTGGAGCCTTCATCTGTTACCGGTTCTTCTGTTTAATGTGGTGATTTTACTGACGGTATTTTATTTTCTGGACCGCAGGGCTTACCGGAAAGACATTGCGGAAGGCTTAAAACCGGATATCAGCAAGCCGGGTACGGAGGTCCATATTCTGGGACTTCACAACCTGATCTTTCTGGCTATGATCGTGGCTGCCGTGATTTTAAGCGGAACATTACCGGGTATGGCAGCATTTCAGGATGCAGAGGGTGCAGTCCGCGGTATCCATCTGTTTGGAGAGGTAACCTTAACCTACCCGGCTCTGATTGAGGTGGTGATCATTCTTGCGGCAGCGTTTCTGTCCTTTAAAACCACAAATGCAGAAATCCGCCGGAAGAACCACTTTACCTGGGGCGCCATTCATGAGGTTGCCGTACTCTTTGTCGGTATCTTCATTACCATGCAGCCGGCCCTTATGATCTTAAAGGCAAACGGCGCAAGCCTCGGCTTAAACAAGCCCTTTGAGATGTTCTGGGCAACGGGATGCCTGTCCAGCTTCCTGGATAATACACCGACCTACCTGGTATTTCTGACCACGGCCGGAGCGCTGGGCTTTACCGAGGGCATGCCGACGATTCTCGGAACGGTTCCGGTTGCCATGCTGGAGGCTATCTCATGCGGCGCGGTATTTATGGGAGCGAACACTTACATCGGCAATGCGCCGAACTTTATGGTCAAATCCATTTCCGACGAGAATGGTATCCGGATGCCTTCATTTTTCGGCTACCTGCTCTGGTCTGTCACATTTCTGATTCCGGTATTTTTACTGGACATGCTGGTATTCTTTTTATAAGGAGGGAAACAGACTATGGAATATACACAGGAAAGTCTCCGCGAGCTTGCGGAGCGCATCTATGATCTGGATGCGGAAGTTTATACCCGTCTGGGATCCTCTCTGGGCCGCGTGTTCAACCGCGACCGGGAACGCTGCGTGACGGAGATTGTGAATCTGATGATGCAGCGGGACAGCGGCCATCAGCTCCGAAGCGAGCTGGCGCTGATCAGCAACATGGCACGGACCATTCCGGATAAGGAAAGCCGCTCCATGGTCATGCGGGAGTACACCAGTATCCTGCATGAGGTGCTGGCACTGCCTACCAGCTTTGGCGATGGTGATGTGTTGGATCAGAAGATGGCCAGCTTAAATGCCTTAAACCTGGAAAACCGTTTCTCCGGCAAGGACCATCTGATCATCTGCATCAGCCGTACCTACGGCTGCGGCGGCAATGAGATTGGCTTTACCCTGGCAGACCGCCTGCGGATCAACTACTACGACGCGGAAATCTTCTCCGCGGTGTTAAAACGCCTGGAGGCGGAAAAGGATCATGTAAAGGATCTGAGCAGTTATCCGGGAAAAGAAATGGATAAGGCAAATCAGGAGGCTGCTTTCGCGAAAACCCAGAAGATGACCTTAAAAACCTGGGCTTCGGAGTTCAGCCGTTACCATGGCTTAAGTAAGCGCGACGCCATCTTTTTCAACCAGAGTGATCTGATCTGCGACATGGCAAAACATGAGGACTTCATTGTGATGGGTCGCTGCGCCGATGTGATCCTGACGAACAATCACATTCCGCACATCAGCATTTTCATCACAGCTCCCTTTGAGCGGCGCCTGCGCCGTGCCATGGAGCTTCATCCGGGCTTAAGCGCGAAAAAGGCAAAGCATCTGTTAAAAAAGCTGGACCGGGATCATCAGGACTATTACCATTTCTTTACCGGAAGAAAATGGGGCAATGCCTCCAACTATGATCTGTGCTTAAACAGCGCAGCCTACGGAATTGACGGTTCCGTGGATTTTATTCTGCGTATGCTGGACCGGGAGGGCAGGACAAATCTGCCGCGGTAGGAGAAGCTTTTGCCGGATCATCTGTCAGCATGATGAAATTCAGTGCGGGAACGTAACTGTGAGGGTACTGAACAGTTACGCGGGAACATGATCCGGCCTGTTCAGCTGTGAAACAGCACGATTCCTCCGATTGCAATGAGTGCGCCAATGACTTTTCGCCATTCAAAAGGCGCTTTCTCCACGCCGAACCATCCGAACAGTTCAATGGTGTAGGCCACAATAATCTGGGTTACCACAATAAAGAGTGTGGCCTTCGCCGGACCGAGCCCGTCCATACTTCGGATGACCGTCCAGGTGATGAAAGCACCAAGCACTCCGCCAATGGCCATATACCAGGGCCGCACGGTGAGCAGAGAAGAAACCGGCGTCCGTTCGGAAAACAGCCAGAGAACCACGCAGGTGAAAAAAGCAGTGAGCTGAACCCAGCCGGCAGAAAGCCAGATGCCGGTCTGGCGGGTCAGCCCGGTATTTAAGACCCCCTGGATGCTCATAAGGGCGCCGGACAAAAGGGCAATCAGAAATCCAAACATAAACAAGACTCCTTTCGTAAGAAAATAAAACCTTTGCCGCATAAGATACTCTCTAGTGTGTCTGATGCGGCAACTTTTATACCCTGTGAAAGCGGCTCCACTTGTGAAACTGAAAAAAGTATGCTATGATAATGCGTAAGATTGAATAACTGTGCGGCAGGCACTGAACAGTTACATCAGGAGGAAGAAAGACAGATGACCAGAAGAGAGATGCGTGAGCATTGTTTTAAGATCCTGTTCGGAGTAGAGTTTTATCCGACAGAGGAGATAAAGGCTCAGGTGGAGCAGTATTTTGACGCTCCGCAGGAGGACGACGTAGCAGAAAACGGAACAGAGGAAGTTGTCCACAATGTGGAGATGAAAGAGGTTGACCGAACCTTCTTAACCGACCGTGTGGAAGGAATTGCCGGAAAGATCCCGGAACTGGATGCCCGCATCGATGAGGTAGCCCAGGGATGGAAGACCAGCCGCATGGGAAAGGTAGAGCTTACCATCCTGCGTCAGGCTGTTTATGAGATGCAGTACGACAGTGAGGTGCCTTCCAAGGTTGCCATCAACGAGGCGGTAAACCTTGCGAAGAAATTTGGCGGAAAGGATTCACCGGCTTTCATCAACGGTGTGCTGGCGAAGCTTGTGACCGAGGAGTAATATGGCCAGCATTTATTCTGTTTCCCAGGTGAATTCCTACATTAAAAATATGTTTGCCCAGGACTTTGCCCTCAGCCGGATTACGGTGCGGGGCGAGGTCTCAAACTGTAAGTACCATACATCAGGACATATTTACTTTACGCTGAAGGACGGGACCGGAACTCTGGCGGCAGTCATGTTTGCCGGCCAGAGGAAAGGTCTCTCTTTTCAGTTACAGGAAGGACAGCAGGTGGTGGTGACCGGCTCGGTCGATGTCTACGAGCGCGACGGAAAATACCAGCTGTATGCCAGAAAGATTGAACAGGAGGGCCGCGGGGACTTATACCAGCGCTTCTTAAAGCTTCGTGATGAACTGGAAGAGATGGGTATGTTCGCGCCAGAGTATAAGCAGCCCATTCCCCGGTACGCGAAGACGGTGGGTGTGGTGACGGCCTCTACCGGTGCGGCCATCCGGGATATCATGAATATCACGAACCGCAGAAATCCCTATGTCCAGCTTGTCTTATATCCTGCTCTGGTGCAGGGGGCGGGAGCCGCTGCTTCCATTGCAGCCGGAATCCGTACGCTGGACCGTATGGGTCTGGATGTGCTGATCGTAGGGCGCGGAGGCGGTTCCATTGAGGACTTATGGGCGTTTAACGAAGAGGTTGTGGCGCGGGCCATCTTTGACTGCGCGACTCCGGTCATCTCCGCGGTAGGCCATGAGACGGACGTGACCATTGCGGACTATGTGGCAGACTTGCGGGCACCAACCCCGTCTGCGGCGGCAGAACTGGCCGTATTCGATTACCGCCAGTTTGAGACAGTGCGGCTTTCTTATCAGGCGGCGCTCAATCAGGCTATGGAGCGGAAGACAGAACTTGCCCGTTACCGGGCAGAGCAGTACCGCCTGCGCCTGCAGCTGCACGATCCGGAGCGGAAGCTGCGGGAGCAGAGGCAGCGCCTTACGGACACGGAAGATGCCATGAAGCGGGCCATGGAGCAGAAGATGACCGGCGCGCGGCACCGTCTGGCACTGCTTGGCGGACGCCTGCACGGATTATCGCCGCTCGCGAAGATCAGCAATGGATATGGATTTGTGACGGACGCGGAGGGAAAACGGCTTTCCAGTGTCGCTCAGACAGCGCCGGGAGAAGAGATCACCCTGCGCATTTCCGATGGAAAGATTCTGGCACAGGTAACCGAAACGATACCGTATCAGAAAACGCCGGATAACAGGACAGAAAGTAATGATTGAGACAGAGCAGGCGGCATGCGGTAAAAAGGAGCAGATATGGAAAAATCAATAGAGCAGACCTTTGCGGAGCTGGATGAACTTCTGGAAAAGCTGGAGTCTCCGGACACCACACTAGAGGAATCTTTTGCCTGCTATGAGGCAGGCATAAAGCTGGTAAAGGCCTGCAATGACAAGATCGATAAAGTAGAAAAGCAGATGATCATCCTGCAGGGAGGTGCAGAGGAAGATGGAGATGCGTGAAGAACTGAAGAAACGGACCGGTGAGGTAGAAGCGGTTGTAGAAAGCTACCTTCCGAAAGAAGAAGGACATCAGAAAACCATTTTTGAGGCTATGAACTATAGTGTGCGGGCCGGCGGAAAGCGCCTGCGCCCCATGCTCATGGAAGAGACGTACCATCTGTTTGGCGGCACGGAAAAGGCCGTGGAGCCCTTCATGGCAGCCATGGAGATGATTCACACATCCTCCCTGATCCACGATGACCTTCCCTGTATGGATAACGATGAGCTCCGCCGCGGCCTTCCTACCACCTGGAAGAAATTTGGCTACGACATGGCAGTGCTGGCGGGGGACGCCCTGATGATCTATGCGTTCGAGACGGCATCGAAAGCATTTTCCATGACGGCATACCCGGACCGGGCGGCAAAGGCCATTCAGGTGCTGGCGGAGAAGACCGGTATTTACGGCATGATCGGCGGCCAGGTGGTAGATGTGGAACTGACCGGAAAACCAATCCCGCAGGAAAAGCTGGATTTCATCTACCGGTTAAAGACCGGGGCGCTCTTAGAGGCCTCCATGATGATCGGAGCCATTCTCGGCGGCGCGTCAGAGGAAGAAGGGAAGCGTGTGGAAGAAATTGCTTCCGCGGTGGGGCTGGCATTCCAGATCCAGGATGATATTCTGGATGTGACCAGCACCAGCGAAGAACTTGGCAAGCCGGTCTTAAGCGATGAGAAAAATCAGAAGACAACCTACGTGACACTGGTGGGGCTGGATCAGGCCAGGGCTGACGTGGCAGAAATCTCTGCCCGTGCGGTCAGCCTGTTAAAAGAACTTCCGGGAGAAAATCCATTCCTGGAGAATCTGATCACCATGCTGGTAGAACGGAAAAAATAGGAGAAGTTACGGGAGTTGTAAAAACCATGATTCTGGAACACATAGAAGGTCCGTGGGACGTGAAAAATTTAAGCCAGGAGGAATTAAAGACCCTGGCAGCCGAAATCCGTCAGTTCCTGATCGAGAAGATCAGTGTGACCGGCGGCCATCTGGCTTCCAACCTGGGTGTTGTGGAACTGACCATTGCCCTGTACCTGGCCTTTGACCTGCCAAAAGACAAGGTCATCTGGGATGTGGGGCATCAGTCCTATACCCACAAGATCTTAAGCGGACGCCGGGAGATGTTTGACGAGCTGCGGCAGTACGGCGGCATGAGCGGTTTCCCAAAACGCAAGGAGAGCCCATACGATTCCTTTGATACCGGACACAGCTCGACATCTATTTCGGCCGGACTTGGCATTGCCCAGGGCCGGGATCTGTTAGGGGAGGATTACGCGGTTATTTCTGTCATCGGAGATGGCGCCCTGACCGGTGGCATGGCCTATGAGGCACTGAACAACGCGGCGCATCTGAAAAAGAATTTTATTATTGTACTGAACGATAACAACATGTCCATCTCGGAAAATGTAGGGGGCATGTCCAAATATTTAAGTGGCCTGCGTTCTGGCGTGGGCTACAACGAACTTAAACGCCAGGTATCGGAAACCTTGCTTAAAATTCCGGTGGTAGGGGCCGGGCTGGTAGAGAAAATCAGCCGCACCAAGGACAGCATCAAGCAGCTGGTGATTCCGGGCATGCTCTTTGAAAATATGGGCGTAACGTACCTTGGCCCGGTGGACGGCCACGACATCAAAGCTATGGTTAAGACCTTCAAAGAGGCGCGCAGGATGGATCACGCAGTACTGGTGCATGTGCTGACCAAGAAGGGAAAGGGCTACGCCCCGGCGGAGAAGAATCCGTCCCGGTTCCACGGTATTGACCCGTTCGATATCGCAACCGGAAAGTCCTTAAAGGAAAAGGTATATCCGACCTATACGGATGTATTTTCTAAGGAAATCTGCCAGCTGGCAGAGACGGAAAAACGCCTGGTGGCCGTTACAGCGGCGATGCCGGACGGAACCGGATTAAAAGCATTTGCAAAACGCTACCCGGACCGCTTCTTTGATGTGGGCATTGCGGAGCAGCACGCGGTAACCTCTGCGGCAGGCATGGCAGCAGCCGGTTTAAAACCGGTGGTAGCAGTCTATTCCTCTTTTTTACAGAGAGGATTTGACCAGGTACTCCATGATGTCTGCATCCAGAATCTGCCGGTGGTCTTTGCGTTAGACAGGGCAGGACTGGTAGGAAGTGACGGGGAGACGCATCAGGGTATCTTTGACCTGTCCTATTTGAGCTGTATCCCGAATATGAGCATTATGGCTCCGAAAAACTTATGGGAGCTGCGGCAGGAACTGGAATTTGCGGTATGTCATTATGACGGTCCCATTGCCATCCGCTATCCGCGGGGACAGGCATACCGGGGCTTAAAAGAATTTGACGCGTCCATTGAGTACGGAAAGGGCGAACTCCTTTACGAGGGCAGCCGCATTGCTCTGCTGGCGGTGGGAAGCATGGTGAGCACCGCAGAGCATGTGCGGGAAAAATTGAAGGCCGCAGGCTTTACCTGTACGCTGGCGAATGGCCGGTTTATCAAGCCGGTGGATTATGAACTGGCGGATCGTCTGGCAGAGAACCATGAGCTTCTGGTGGTTCTGGAAGAAAACGTGCTTCAGGGAGGATATGGCCTGCAGATAAAGGCTTACGTGCAGGAGCATTATCCGAAGGTGCAGGTACTGACGATTGCGCTGCCAGATGCCTACGTGGAGCATGGCAATGTATCGGTGCTGCGTGAGGAACTTGGAATCGACAGCGATTCCGTGATCCGCACCATGAGAAAAGCCTGGGCGCCGCTGGAGGATGTCATGAAAGCGGTGGAAAGCACAAAGAGCGAATGCTCTGAGGATGCCATGATGAGTGCCGGACAGAAAAATACAGAGGAAACAGCCAGGAATGGAATCATAGAAGAGAAAGAGGAAAGCAAATGAAGGAAAGACTGGATATCCTGATCGTGAACAAGGGTCTTGCCACATCCAGAGAGAAGGCAAAGGCCATCATCATGTCAGGAATCGTTTATGTAGACGGACAGAAGGAAGACAAAGCAGGCTCCATGTTTGAGGAGACCGCCAACATCGAGGTGCGCGGCGCAACCTTAAAGTATGTCAGCCGCGGCGGCCTGAAATTAGAAAAGGCCATGACCCATTTTGGCGTGGAATTAAAAGATAAGATCTGTATGGACGTGGGTTCCTCCACCGGCGGCTTTACCGACTGCATGCTGCAGAACGGCGCAGTAAAGGTATACGCGGTAGATGTAGGGCATGGCCAGTTAGACTGGAAGCTTCGCAATGACCCGCGGGTGGTTTGCATGGAAAAGACCAACATCCGTTACGTGACTCCGGAGGACATCGCGGACAAGATCAACTTCTCCTCCATCGATGTTTCCTTTATCTCTCTGACCAAGGTGTTAGGACCGGTGAAGGCCCTGTTAGCCGACGACGGTCAGATTGTCTGCCTGATCAAACCGCAGTTTGAGGCAGGAAGAGAGAAGGTTGGCAAGAAGGGTGTGGTGCGCGAGAAGAACACCCATCTGGAGGTTATTGAGAAGGTTATCGAATTTGCGGTAAGCATTGGATTTGAGATTCTGAATCTGGAGTATTCCCCGATCAAGGGACCGGAGGGAAATATCGAGTACCTTCTCTATCTTCAGAATCATACCGACGGACAGACCTATCCGGAGTATCAGGTGGACGCGAAAGCCATTGTGGACGCAGCGCACGGAGAACTGGATAAGTAAAGCAGGAGATCATATGAAACATTTTTACCTGATCGCCAATCCCTCCAAACCGGGGGCCCTGGATATGGCGGAAAAACTTGAGACAGAATTTTTGAGACGTGGGGCGTCCTGCGTGCATACACGGGGTTATACACGGGCTGATCAGATTCCGGCGGATACGGAGTGCATCATCACCCTGGGCGGTGACGGAACCCTCATCCAGGCCTCCAGAGACTTAATCGGTCTGGAGCTTCCCATGATGGGCATCAATATGGGGCATCTGGGGTATCTGACCCAGGTATCCCGGGAAGAATCCATGGAGCCGGTACTGGACGCGCTTCTGAATGATTCCTTTACTCTGGAAAAGCGCATGATGCTGGAGGGCAGTGTCGTGGGCGCACAGAAAACGGTAAAGGGAATTGCCTTAAATGAGATCGTTCTGACCAGACAGGATGTGCTGCAGATGCTGCATTTCCAGGTTTACTTAAACGATGAGTTCTTTAACGAATATATGGCAGATGGCATCATTGCGGCCACGCCGACGGGTTCCACTGCCTACAATTTATCTGCGGGCGGCCCGATTGTGGCGCCGGGCGCGCAGTTAATGGTATTAACGCCTATCTGCTCCCATTCCTTAAATGCGCGGAGCATTGTGCTTTCCCCGGAGGACCGCGTCAGCATCCGCCTGGTGAAGTGGTCCGGCGGCAAATCCTACTCGGCGGTGTTTGACGGGGATCAGGTATTCCCGCTTCATTACGGTGAGCGGCTGGAAATTGGCAGGGCACCAAAGTATACCACCCTCATCCAGCTGAAAAATGTATCATTCCTTGAAAATATCAGACAGAAAATGGACCGTATTTAAAACGGAGGTAACCGATGAAACTGGAACGTCACAGCAAAATTGTGGAACTGATAGGAAAATATGAGATTGAAACCCAGGAGGAACTGGCAGAACGTCTGAAGCAGGCGGGCTATAAGGTCACACAGGCAACGGTTTCCCGGGATATCCGGGAACTGAAGCTGACAAAAATCCAGTCGGAAAACGGACGCCAGCGCTATGTGGTCATGCAAAATCAGACCGCATTCAGCGACAAATACATCCGCATTTTAAAAGATGGGTATGTCTCCATGGATATGGCACAGAATATTCTTGTGATCAAGACGGTGTCCGGCATGGCTATGGCTGTGGCTGCGGCACTGGATGAGATTCATTTCCATGAGATCGTGGGCTGCATTGCGGGTGATGATACCATCATGTGCGCGGTACGCAGCGTGGATGATACCATTCTGCTGATGGATAAAATAAAAAAGATGATCGCTGCCCGATAGGCGAAAAGGAGGTGCAGCAATGCTTTTGGAACTGCATGTAAAGAATCTGGCGCTGATCGAGGCGGCAGATGTGGAACTGGAGGACGGCTTAAACATTCTGACCGGTGAGACCGGCGCGGGAAAATCCATCATGATCGGCTCGGTCAACCTGGCGCTGGGACAGAAGGCTTCCAAAGAGATGATCCGAAACGGCGCGGAATACGCCTACGTGGAGCTGGTCTTTTCGGTGGACCCGGAAAAGGAAGAAGCGCTGCGGGCGCTGGATGTGCTGCCGGATGAGAACGGCATCCTCATCATCAGCCGCAAGATCATGGCATCCCGCAGCTTAAGCCGCATCAACGATGAAACCGTCACCGCGGCCAGGTTAAAACAGGTCACTTCTCTTTTAATCGATATTCACGGACAGCATGAGCATCAGTCTCTGCTCCATGCCTCAAAAC
Source organism: Ventrimonas faecis (assembly GCF_040096075.1). Taxonomy (NCBI): domain Bacteria; kingdom Bacillati; phylum Bacillota; class Clostridia; order Lachnospirales; family Lachnospiraceae; genus Ventrimonas; species Ventrimonas faecis. The sequence goes on along the minus strand of NZ_JBBMFJ010000001.1, from coordinate 66,422 downwards.
ATCTGGAAATTCTGGATACCTATGCCAAATCCCGGGCACAGCAGCTAAAAGACCAGACCGCATCCCTCTATGCAGAGTATACCCGTCTGGAGAAGCAGTTAAACCAGCTTGTCACAGACAGTGAAAGCCGCAGGAGAGAGGCAGATTTTCTGCGTTTTGAGATTGAGGAGATCGAGAACGCCCAGTTAAAGGCGGACGAGGAAGAAACGCTGGCGGCCCGCTGTAGAAAATATGGAAACGCAAGGCGGATCATGGGCAATCTCTCCGCGGCTTACCGCGCCGTGGACGCCGAAGCAGTGGGCAATGCCCTGCATCAGGTCAGCGAGGTGGCAGAGTTTGACCCGGAACTGAAGTCCATTCAGGATCAGCTTTACGATGCCGAAGCGGTATTGTCCGATGCGCATCATGCGATTGGAGAATACCTGGGACAGCTCGATTTTGATGAGCAGGCTTATCAGGAGGCACAGGAACGCCTGGATCTGATCCGGGGGCTGGAAGCAAAATACGGTGGAAGCCTGGAGCGGATTGAAAAAGCACTGGAAGAAAAGAAAAACCGTCTGGAACAGATGGAGCATTTCGACGAATACCGCATGCAGCTGGAACATCAGTACAAAAAGGCAGAGGAAAAACTGGAGGCGGTGAGCCAGGAACTTTCCGCGGTGCGTCAGGAAGAGGCAAAGAAGCTCACGGAGAAAATCCGGACCGGCCTGATTGACTTGAATTTCCTGGATGTCCGGTTTTCCATGGAGTTCCGGCGCCTGCCCCATTATACGGCGTCCGGATTTGATGAGGCGGAATTTGTGATTTCTACGAACCCGGGTGAGCCGGAGCGCTCTCTGGGCCAGGTGGCATCCGGTGGTGAGCTTTCCCGCATCATGCTGGCAATTAAAACCGTATTGGCGGACAGTGATGACATTCCGACCCTGATCTTCGATGAGATTGACACCGGCATCAGCGGCCGCACGGCCCAGAAGGTGGCGGAAAAGCTGGCTGTGATCTCCAGAAACCATCAGGTCATCTGTATCACCCATCTGCCGCAGATTGCTTCCATGGCCGACTGTCATTTTGAAATTAAAAAATCCACGGACGGATCCAGCACGAAAACCAGAATTACCCGTTTAAAAGAGGACGATGTGGTTACAGAGCTGGCAAGGCTGCTGGGCGGCGCGCAGATTACAGATGCCGTGATCCAGAATGCCAGAGAAATGAAAGAACTGGCCCGGCAGACAAAAACTCACAACTAAAAACTGACAGTGTGATTTTTTTATTCCGCACACATACTAGAAAGGAGCTTACAAAAGGCTCCTTTTTCGTTACTCAAATCTGCCGCAGGCTGCGTCAGGCGGCGTTTTCACGAACAGGAGGAATGCGGGATGAGAAAGATACGCAGGGCAGGAAAATACTTTTACCGGATCCTTAGCGTGGTATTCTGGGCCGGGCTGGTCTTCACGGCCGGCTATGGCTGGTACTATGCCGAGCATCAGATTCCGGAACATTTCAGTGTTTCAGAGGGGGAGGAAACCTCGTTCTCCCTGGATCTTCCGCTTTACACGACACTGCTGAGTGAAAGTGAAGAGGTGATTTTGAAGGGCGACTCCGGCATTCCGCAGGAAGAGATCCGCATCCGGCCGGACCAGGAGTTTTCCCTGTATGCCAGAAAGGGCGGAAACTTCCGGCTGGGCCTGAAGCTGTTCGGGACCATTCCGTTTAAGGAAATCAGTGTGGATGTGGAGGATGCCTGTTACGCGGTGCCCTGCGGGATGCCGGTGGGAATCTATTTAAAATCCCGGGGTGTCATGGTCATTGGAACCGGCAAAGTGACGGACGAAAACGGAAGTGAGGCAGAGCCGGCTTACGGGATTTTGCAGTCCGGCGATTATATTGAGGCAATCAATGGAAAGCCGCTCTCGGACAAGGAAGCCCTGATCACAAATTTAAACCGCATGGGCGAGAGCGAGGCACTGCTGCGGGTGAGGCGGGCCGGAAAAGAACTGGAGCTTTCCGTGGACACGGTGAAAACGGAGGATGGAAGCCGGAAGCTTGGCGCCTGGGTGCGGGATGACACCCAGGGAATCGGCACTATGACGTACTTAAAGCCGGATGGCAGCTTCGGAGCGTTGGGACATGGTATCAGCGATGGGGATACCGGGCGTGTGGTGGAAATAGAAAACGGGGCCCTGTATGAGACAGAAATCCTTGGAATCGAGAAGGGAAGTGCCGGAAATCCCGGAGTGATGGCGGGGGTAATCTATTATGGCCCTGGCTCCAGGCTGGGAAGTGTGGCACAAAACACGGACTGCGGGATTTTCGGAACAGCAGGCCAGGCGTTTTGCGACGGAGTAAAGCAGCAGGCTGTGGAGGTGGGGCACCGGCAGGATGTAAAGCGGGGAAAGGCCTGGATCCGCAGCTATGTTTCCGGGGAAGCCTGTGACTATGAGATTGAGATCCAGAGAGTGGATTACAGTCCGACCAGGGAAAACAAAAGTCTGGTGTTTCAGGTGACCGATGAGCGGCTTTTGCGGCTCACCGGAGGCATTGTGCAGGGCATGAGCGGCAGTCCCATTCTTCAGAACGGAAAGCTTGTCGGCGCGGTGACCCACGTGTTTGTGCAGGATTCGACCCGGGGATATGGAATTTTTGTGGAAGATATGCTGAAAAAATAAAAATTTTCCGGAAGGCGTTATATTTGCCATGTTTCATTCGTTATATAAGATGACAGCCGCGGACGGGCAGCAAAAAAACGACACACTTTGCCAGTTCAGGACAGCATATTCCGCCGGAACAGACGGTGGTCCGCCTGTCGTGTCGAATTGTGCGGGGTACGTCGAAGGATGCGGGGAAAGCAGGTTGCTGCCTGACAAAGACGGCTAGTATAATACGATTTATGTAACACTCCGGCATATTTGCAGGAATGTACCGGATCTGGAAACAGGAGGAATGGATCATGGTTGAATTAAATATTGCGATTGCAGAAGATAACCCGCTGATGCTGGAATTACTTGGCAGCATTCTGGAAGAGGAAGATGGATTCCATGTGGTTGGAAAAGCAGACAATGGAGAAGACGCCTATCAGATGATCATGGATAAAAAGCCGGATATTGTACTTCTGGATGTCATCATGCCGAAACTGGACGGCATTACGGTTCTGGAAAAGGTACGCGCGGCGAACAGCGGCAAAGATATGCCGGCAGTCATCATGGTGACCGCGGCAGGCAATGAAACGGTGGCATCAGCGGCATTCCGCAATGGCGCCAGTTACTATATCTTAAAACCATTTGACCGGGAAGTGCTTCTCGACAAAATCCGCCTTGTGGCGCAGGAGCGGCTTCGCACGAAAATGGTATCTGTCGTTCGGGAAAAACCTGCAGATACTTATATGAACAAAGGAGATTACATACATCAGAATCTGGAGGACGATGTGACCCAGCTTCTCCATGAGATCGGGATCCCGGCTCATATCAAGGGCTACCAGTATCTGCGGGATGCCATTACCATTTCCGTGGAAGAAAAGGAGATGCTGGTTTCTGTCACAAAGGTTCTGTATCCGGCCATCGCGAAGAAGCATGGCACTACCGCAAGCCGTGTGGAACGGGCTATCCGCCATGCCATTGAGGTGGCGTGGAGCCGCGGGCAGCTTGAGATGATCGATGAGATTTTCGGCTACACAGTGAACAGCGGCAAGGGAAAACCAACCAACTCTGAATTTATCGCACTGATCACAGATAAGATCCGCCTGGATTACAAACGCGCGCTCTGACATAAGGTCTGCTTCAAAATCAAAGTTTCATAAAGATTTTACTTCCTAAAACGGCACAAATCATGTATACTGGTAAGTAAGACAGTCAGCTAGGGGGCAGACTCGTGCAGAGGAGGGTTCGTATGAAGAACATATTATTTGTCGCATCAGAAGCAGTTCCATTTATCAAGACAGGAGGGCTTGCTGATGTGGTTGGTTCTTTGCCAAAGTGCTTTGACAAGGAGTATTTTGATGTCAGGGTCATGATACCGAAATATCTGTGCATTCCGGAAAAATGGCGCAATGAGATGACTTATATCGATCATTTCTATATGGATTATCTGGGACAGAGCCGTTATGTCGGAATCATGCAATACATCTACGACGGGATCACATTTTACTTTATTGACAATGAATCCTATTTCGGTGGTCCGAAGCCGTACGGAGACTGGCTGTATGACCTGGAGAAGTTTTCCTTCTTCTGTAACGCGGCATTGTCTGCGCTTCCGGTCATTGGCTTCAAACCGGATGTGGTACACTGCCATGACTGGCAGACCGGCCTGATCCCGGTATACTTAAAGGACCGCTTCCGCGGCGGGGAGTTCTTCGCGAACATGAAGTCTGTTATGACCATTCATAACTTAAAGTTCCAGGGGGTCTGGGATGTAAAGACCATCCAGCGTTTTTCCATGCTTCCGGATTATTACTTCACGCCGGATAAGCTGGAGGCCTACAAGGACGGCAATATGTTAAAGGGCGGCATTGTCTTTGCGGATGCCATCACCACGGTAAGCCAGACTTACGCAGAGGAGATCAAGATGCCGTTCTACGGCGAAGGCCTTGACGGCCTCATGCGCGCCCGTTCCGGCGACCTGCGCGGTATTGTGAATGGCATTGATTATGACGAGTTCAATCCGGAAACCGACAAGCTTATCGCGCAGCCGTACAATGCCAGGAATTTCCGCAAGGAAAAAGGCAAGAATAAGAAACAGCTGCAGGCACAGCTTGGCCTTCCGGTCGATGAAAAGAAATTCATGGTGGGCATTGTTTCCCGCCTGACAGACCAGAAGGGACTGGATCTGGTACAGTGCGTCATGGACGAACTCTGCAGTGATGACATGCAGTTTGTGATTCTGGGAACCGGAGATGAGAAATACGAGAACATGTTCCGCCACTATGACTGGAAATATCATGACCGGGTATCCGCTCAGATCTATTACTCCAACGATATGTCCCACAAGATATACGCAGGCTGTGACGCGCTTCTGATGCCGTCTCTCTTTGAGCCGTGCGGCTTAAGCCAGCTGATGGCACTGCGTTATGGCACGGTGCCGATCGTGCGGGAAACCGGAGGATTAAAAGATACGGTAGAACCTTACAACGAGTACGAAAGCCGCGGAACCGGCTTCTCCTTCTCCAATTACAACGCGCACGAGATGTTAGATACCGTCCGTTACGCAAAGTATATTTATTACGACAAAAAGCGTGAATGGAACAAGATCATCGACCGGGCTATGGCAGCGGATTTCTCCTGGCAGCAGTCAGCAGCCAAGTATCAGGAACTCTACGACTGGCTGATCGGTTATTGATGTTTGCTGCTGTTTGCGCGACGCGTGAATAGTAGCAAAGAAAGTTACAGTTCACGGAAAGCAGGATTACAACATGGGATTTTGGGATAAATTTCTGAGCAATGAGGTACTGATCAGCGCAATTGTGGGATGGACCGTTGCCCAGGTTTTAAAGACACTGATTGATTTTGGACTGAACAAAAGCTTTACGCCGGAACGCCTTGTGGGCTCCGGCGGCATGCCAAGTTCCCACTCTGCCACGGTCTGCGGTCTGACTACCGCTTCCGCGCTGTGCTACGGGGTGGATTCGTTCCAGTTTGCCATCAGCTTTATTCTGGCCGCGGTGGTTATGTACGATGCCATCGGTGTCCGTCAGGAGACCGGAAAACAGGCGAAACTCTTAAATCTGATCATGGAGCAGGACTGGTTCAATTTAGACAACCAGGAGATCCAGAAACGGTTAAAGGAATTTGTGGGGCATACACCGCTTCAGGTAGCCGCAGGCGCGGCGCTGGGCATCATTCTGGCATTTGTGGTGCACCAGAGCTATTTATAAGGTTCACGAAAAATGAGTTGACAGGCAAAAACGGATATGCTATTATATTCCGGTATGAGTTAACGCCGGGACCCAGTCTTTTGGATACTCCAACCACAGACCTGGTTTACGGTGAGTAGAATATTTTTAAGGAGGAAATCAACATGATTTCAAAGGAAAAGAAAGCAGCAATCATCGCTGAGTACGGCAGAAAAGCAGGAGATACCGGTTCACCGGAGGTTCAGATCGCAATCCTGACTGCAAGAATTGCAGAGCTGACTGAGCATTTAAAGAGCAATCAGAAGGATCATCATTCCAGACGTGGTCTGTTAAAGATGGTAGGTCAGAGACGTGGTCTTCTTGACTACTTAAAGAAAACCGACCTGGAAGGCTATCGTGCTCTGATTGAAAAGTTAGGCATCAGAAAGTAATTAGGACGTTAGGGTGGAGAGGTCATCTCCACCCTTTTGTTTTTTCGGTTTTTGATATTTTCTGGAAGGCGTATCCCGAAGCCGCTGCTGTATACACAAATTTTTGTGTACAGAGCAGTAGTTTCGGAGCCTTCTGTGAATATATAGCATTCAAAATAGAAAGAGAAAAGGAGACAACCCATGTACAAAAGTTTTAGTATGGAACTTGCCGGAAGAACTCTGACTGTAGATGTAAACAGAGTTGCAAAGCAGGCAAACGGCGCAGCATTCATGCACTATGGCGACACCACCGTATTATCTACCGCTACCGCATCTGACAAACCGAGAGACGGTATCGATTTCTTCCCGTTAAGCGTGGAATATGAAGAAAAATTATACTCCGTAGGAAAGATCCCTGGAGGCTTCAACAAGAGAGAGGGCAAGGCATCTGAGAACGCAATCCTGACTTCCCGTGTCATCGACCGTCCGATGCGTCCGCTGTTCCCGAAGGATTACCGCAACGATGTAACCTTAAACAACATGGTTATGAGCGTAGACCCGGAGTGCCGTCCGGAGTTAGTGGCTATGCTGGGCGCTGCTATCGCAACCTGCATTTCCGATATCCCGTTTGACGGTCCGTGTGCCATGACCCAGATTGGCATGATCGACGGCGAGTTCATCATCAACCCGTCCCAGGCTCAGTGGAAGCAGGGCGACTTAAACTTAACCGTAGCATCTACCCGTGAGAAGGTCATCATGATCGAGGCCGGAGCAAACGAGATTCCGGAAGCTAAGATGATCGAGGCTATCTACAAGGCTCACGAAGTGAACCAGGAGATCATCAAATTCATCGACACCATCGTGGCAGAGTGCGGCAAGGCAAAACACAGCTACGAGAGCTGCGCAATTCCGGAGGAGCTGTTCGCAGCCATTAAGGAAATCGTAACTCCGGAGCAGATGGAAGAAGCTGTCTTTACCGATGACAAGCAGACCCGTGAAGAGAATATCCGCCAGATCACCGAGAAGCTGGAAGAGGCATTTGCAGACAACGAGGAGTGGCTGGCTGTTCTTGGTGAGGCTGTTTACCAGTATCAGAAGAAGACCGTCCGCAAGATGATCTTAAAAGATCACAAGAGACCGGATGGCCGTGAGATTACCCAGATCCGTCCGCTGGCAGCAGAGATTGATCTGATCCCGCGTGTACATGGTTCCGCTATGTTTACCCGTGGACAGACTCAGATCTGCAACGTCTGCACCCTGGCTCCGCTGTCTGAGCAGCAGAAGTTAGACGGCCTGGATGAGAACGAAGTATCCAAGCGCTACATGCATCACTATAACTTCCCGTCCTACTCCGTAGGTGAGACCAAACCGTCCAGAGGACCGGGACGCCGTGAGATTGGTCATGGCGCACTGGCAGAGCGTGCCCTGATTCCGGTACTGCCGTCCGAGGAAGAGTTCCCGTACGCAATCCGTACCGTATCCGAAACCTTCGAGTCCAACGGTTCTACCTCTATGGCATCTACCTGTGCATCCTGCATGTCCTTAATGGCAGCAGGCGTGCCGATCAAGAAGATGGTAGCAGGTATTTCCTGTGGTCTGGTTACCGGTGATTCCGACGATGATTTCGTTCTGTTAACCGATATCCAGGGCCTTGAGGATTTCTTCGGCGATATGGATTTTAAGGTAACCGGTACCACCGACGGTATCACCGCAATCCAGATGGATATCAAGATCCATGGCCTGACCAGACCGATCGTTGAGGGCGCTATCGCAAGATGCCGTGAGGCAAGACTCTTCATCATGGATACCTGCATGAAGCCGGCTATCTCTGAGCCGAGAAAAGAGGTTGGCAAGTACGCTCCGAAGATCGACCAGATCAGCATCGACCCGCAGAAGATCGGTGATGTGGTTGGTAAGCAGGGCTGCGTGATCAACAAGATTATTGAGGAGACCGGCGTGAAGATCGACATTTCCGAGGAAGGCAACGTGGCAATCTGCGGTACCGACAAGGATATGATCGAGAAAGCAAAGAGCATCATCAAAAATATCGTAACTGATATCGAGCCGGGCCAGGTTATCACCGGTAAGGTTGTCCGCATCATGCCGTTCGGCGCATTCGTAGAGCTGAAGCCGAAGAAAGATGGCATGATCCATATTTCCAGACTCTCTGACAAGCGTGTGGAGAAGGTGGAAGATGTTGTCAACATCGGTGATATGGTAACCGTAAAAGTTCTTGACGTAGACAAGATGGGCAAGATCAGCCTCAGCATGAAGCCGGGCGACCTTGCAAAGAAGGAAAGTGAAAACTAATTTATGAACTGTAAAAGATATTTTACAGGTGCTCTGGCTGCCTTTATGGTGGCCAGTAGTGCTTTTATGACATACGCAGACGGACCGGTGGCAAATGGAACCGATCCGGCAGGACTTACATCAGCACCCGGCGAAACCGCCGGGGCGGGAAATGGGACGACAGGTGTGACGGCCGCAGAAACTGCGGCACCGGCGCCAGCGTCAGGAGCACAGAGCAGCGGTTCCCAGACCGTGACTGTAGGAGGAAACGCAGCAGCATCCGGCACGGTGACGGCGGGCGGCAGCAGTACCGCAGGGAACGGCACGGTCACCGCCGGAAGCAGCACAGTTGCAGCTGGAAGCAGCACCGTGACATCCGGCGGCACCACCTCCTCTGGCAGTACGGTTACGGTCGGCGGCCAGACAGGTCCGGCGGTGGCTGTAGGTTCCGGAACCATCACTGTCGGCAGTGGCCAGGTAGCAGGCGCAGCGGCAGGACCGGGCGGAGTGGCAGTTCCGTCGGTGATTGGAGCTGGGGATCTTTCGTTTGCCGGTCAGCTGACCGACCCCATCGTCAAAGTAACGGAAAAATACAGCTACGACCAGATGAGCCGTGATATCAGCAGCCTGAAATCCCGGTATGGCAGCCATATGCAGGTGAATACCATCGGGAACAGCCTGGACGGGCGCAGCCTTTACGAGATCGTCATCGGCAACCAGAACGCCTCAAAACACATTCTGATCCATGCGGGCATTCACGCGCGGGAATACATGACACCGCTTCTGGTCATGAAGCAGTCAGAGCATCTGCTGGCTTTTTATGACAGTGGAAGTTATCAGGGAAGAAGCCTTTCGGATATTCTTTCCGGAGTGGCCATCCACATTGTGCCGATGCTCAACCCGGACGGCATTACCATCAGCCAGTTTGGAGTATCTGCCCTTCGTTCCTCTTCGCTGCGCCAGACAGTCAGCCAGTGCTACGCGCAGGATCAGGCGGACGGGCGTACCACCCAGAGCTTTGACCGCTACCAGGCATTGTGGAAGGCGAATGGCCGCGGTGTGGATTTAAACCAGAACTTCCCGGCCCTGTGGGATTCCATTACCACCGGCCCGTCTCATGCGTCTTACGCGAATTACAAGGGAACCAGCGCCCTCTCCGAGCCGGAGAGCCAGGCGCTTGCAAATCTTGCAAACTCCAGAAACTGGTCCCTCACCATCAGCTATCACAGCATGGGAAACCTGGTCTACTGGGATTTTGCAGGAAATAAGGTAGCTGAACAGTCCAAGGTGCTGGCAGACCTGGTAACCGGTATTTCTGGCTACCGCACCAACGGCAGCAGCGGCAAAGGCGGATTTAAGGACTACGTCCAGACCAAAGACAATCCGATCCCAAGCCTTACCATTGAAGTAGGCAGTGTCGCCTGCCCGATGCCGGCCAGCGAATTCGGCAACGTCTGGAATAGCAACCAGGCCATTCTGGCCGCACTCGCGGCTTACGCAGCGGATCATTAAGCTGCTGTTTGCGCAACGTGTGAACAGTAACATCGTTAACGGAAATTGAATAAAATTCGTTGAGAATGCCTGTCGCAGTACCTGCGGCAGGCATTTTTACATACTTTTTACCCAAAATTTACCTAAATTTTAAATTTTGTTGAAAATGCTAGAAGCGGTATGGTATGATTAATTTGTTTGCGGACTGAAGAGAATAAAGAGAAAATAGTACGCGAGACGAGGAGGAGAGTATGTCAATCAGCGACATTTCAAACGGGTTTGGTTTCCTGGGCGGTCTCGGCATGTTCCTTTACGGCATGAACATCATGGCGGATGGTATGCAGAAGACGGCGGGAAGCAAGATGAGCAGTTTCCTTGGAATGCTCACCAATAACCGGTTTCTGGCTGTGGCACTGGGCGCACTGATCACGGCGATCATCCAGTCCAGTGGTGCGACAACGGTTATGGTAGTCGGTTTTGTAAGTGCAGGTGTGCTGAATCTGTCCCAGGCAGTGGGCGTGATCATGGGTGCCAACATTGGTACCACCATCACAGCATGGATCGTATCCATGAGCCAGCTGGGAGACGCGTTCGCGGTCATGAAGCCAAGCTTTTATGCGCCGGCCATCATCGGTATCGGAGCCCTGCTTCTGGTGTTTGCAAAGAGTCAGAAGAAAAAGACGGTCGGCGAGATCATGATCGGTCTTGGCCTGCTGTTTATTGGTCTGGACTTTATGTCCGGCTCCATCAATCCCTATACGGATGCTCCGATTTTTGCGAAGGCCTTTGAGGTGCTGGGCGGCAATCCGCTTCTTGGCATGATCATCGGTGCGCTGGTTACCGCGCTGCTGCAGAGTTCCTCTGCATCGGTTGGTATCCTGCAGACCCTGGCCATGAACGGAATCGTAACCACCAACGCAGCCATCTACATTACGCTGGGCCAGAATATCGGTTCCTGCGTGACTGCCATGCTTTCCAGTATGGGCGGCTCCCGCACGGCAAAACGCGCAGCTGTCATGCACCTGACCTTCAACGTCATTGGCGCGGTTGTATTCGGAACCATTGGTTTCATCTTTTTTAGCCTGCGTCCGGCGTTTGCGGCGTCCAATATCAACGCGGTGCAGATTTCCATTTTCCATACGGTCTTCAACCTGACGATGACCACGCTGTTGTTCCCGTTCGCGGATGTGCTGGTTAAGATTTCCGGCATGGTCGTGAAGGAGAAAGCAGAGGAAGAGCCGGTTGTGGAGGATGCGGAAACTGCTGCCACCCTCAAACATCTGGATGAGCGTATCTTCGAGTCTCCGGCATTCGCAGTGGAGACCGCAGCCCTTGAGGTTGTCCATATGGGTCAGATCACCTACGAAAATGTGGTCCGTGCCATTGATGCGGTCCTGACCGTGAACTCTGACGAGGTGGAAACGGTATTCAAGACCGAGCAGACCATCAATAATATGGAGAAGATGCTGACCGAGTATCTCATCAAGGTAGACAACCTTTCCCTGACGGAAAAACAGAAGAAGGTTGTAAACAACCTGTTTTACAGTGTCAGCGATATTGAGCGTATCGGTGACCATGCGGAAAACCTGGCAGAACAGGCCCAGTACATGGTAGAGCACGGACTTCAGTTCTCTACGACTGGTGCGGATGACTTAAAATCCATCAGCGACAGCGTGTTAAAATCCTTCCAGTATGCCATCGACGCAAGACAGAATGGCAATATGGAGGCAGTGCGCAAGGTCAGCCAGTATGAGGATGATGTCGACAGCCAGGAAGAGGAGCTTCGCGAGAAACACATCGAGCGCCTTTCAGCAGGAGAGTGCAAGGCCTCCGCGGGTGTGGTATTCCTGGATATCATCAGCAACCTGGAGCGTGTGTCCGACCATGCCTACAACCTGGCAGGCTATGTCAAGGACGAGATGTAGTAACTGACATAATCGTGAGCAGAATTGCGCAATTCATTCGGATTCTGTATACAAAGCACAAAAGAAAGCCCTTCGGAGCAGGTCTCCGAGGGGCTTCTTTGACAAAAACAAGACGATAATTCTATAGTTTTTGTCAATATGGCAAAAAAAGGCTTGCTATTTTGTGCATTATTAGGTACAATAAGAGCAAGGTTGATGAGTTTTTAACAATCATCATATTTTTAACAATCTAGGAGGAATGAATCATGGCAGTTAAAGTAGCAATCAATGGTTTTGGTCGTATCGGCCGTCTGGCTTTCAGACAGATGTTTGGCGCAGAGGGTTATGAGGTAGTAGCAATCAACGATTTAACCGATCCGAAGATGTTAGCTCACTTATTAAAATACGATACCGCACAGGGCGGATACGCAGGTCATATCGGTGAGGGCAAGCACACCGTAGAGGCTGGCGAGGATTCCATCACTGTAGACGGCAAGAAGATCACCATCTACAAAGAGGCTAAGGCTGCTGACCTTCCGTGGGGAGAGATTGGCGTAGATGTAGTATTAGAGTGTACTGGTTTCTACACCTCCAAAGAGAAAGCACAGGCTCACATTGACGCAGGCGCAAAGAAAGTTGTTATCTCCGCTCCGGCAGGCAACGACTTAAAGACCATCGTTTACAGCGTAAATGAGAACACCTTGACTGCAGATGATACCATCATTTCCGCAGCATCCTGCACCACCAACTGCCTGGCACCTATGGCAAAGGCTCTGAATGATTACGCTCCGATCCAGTCCGGTATCATGAGCACCATTCACGCTTACACCGGCGACCAGATGATTCTGGATGGCCCGCACAGAAAAGGTGATTTAAGAAGAGCAAGAGCAGGCGCTGCAAACATCGTTCCGAACTCCACCGGTGCTGCAAAAGCAATCGGTCTGGTTATTCCGGAGTTAAACGGCAAGCTCATCGGTTCCGCACAGCGTGTTCCGGTACCGACCGGTTCCACCACCATCTTAACCGCAGTTGTTAAGAAAGCAGGCGTTACCAAAGAAGACATCAACGCAGCTATGAAAGCAGCAGCAAGCGAGTCCTTCGGTTACAACGAGGATCCGATCGTTTCTTCTGATGTTATCGGTATGAGATACGGTTCCCTGTTCGACGCAACCCAGACCATGGTAGCTCAGATCGCAGATGATCTGTACGAGGTTCAGGTTGTTTCATGGTACGACAACGAGAACTCCTACACCAGCCAGATGGTTCGCACCATTAAGTACTTCGCAGAGCTGGCATAAGTTACAAACTTACAAAAGACTCCATAAGGGTCCGGTCACATGTGGGCCGGGCCCTTTTCTGTACATAGAAAAAGCGTTCTATGTACAGCTGTAATCAAATGTATACAAAGAAAGGGGACAACCTCTATGTTAAACAAAAAAAGTGTTGACGATCTGAAAAATTTAAAAGGAAAAAGAGTTCTGGTGCGCTGTGATTTCAACGTACCGTTAAAGAACGGTGTCATCACCGACGAGACCCGTATCGTGGCTGCACTGCCGACCATCCAGAAGCTGATCGGTGAGGGCGCAAAAGTGATTCTCTGCTCCCACCTGGGCAAAGTAAAGAATGGCCCGAACGAGGGCGAGTCTCTGGCTCCGGTTGCAGTACGCCTGTCCGAGAAGCTGGGCAAGGATGTTGTATTCGTATCGGATTACAACGTAACCGGCGAGGCAGCTACCAAGGCTGTTGAGGCTATGAAAGAGGGCGACGTTGTCCTGCTTCAGAATACCCGTTTCCGTGGCGCGGAAGAGACCAAGAACGGCGAGCAGTTCAGCAAAGAGCTGGCTGATCTGGCAGATGACTATGTATGTGATGCATTCGGCTCCTCCCACAGAGCACACGCTTCCGTTGAGGGCGTAACTAAATTTATCACCGCAAAGGGCGGCACCAACGCAGTTGGCTACCTGATGCAGAAAGAAATTGACTTCCTGGGCAACGCTGTCGAGAACCCGGTAAGACCGTTTGTGGCAATTCTGGGCGGCGCAAAGGTTGCAGACAAATTAAACGTAATCTCCAACCTGCTTGAGAAGTGCGACACTCTGATCATCGGCGGCGGCATGGCATTCACCTTCTTAAAGGCAGAGGGCAAAGAAATCGGTAAATCCCTGGTAGACGATACCAAGTTAGATTACTGCAAGGAGATGCTGGAGAAGGCTGAGAAGCTTGGCAAGAAGCTCCTGCTTCCGGTAGACGCAGCAGTAGCAGCATCTTTCCCGGATCCGATCGACGCACCGATCGAGGTTCAGAACGTAGCAGCGGACCAGATCCCGGCAGACATGATGGGCCTGGATATCGGCACTGAGACCGCAAAACTGTACGCAGAGGCTGTTAAGAGCGCCAAGACCGTTGTATGGAACGGACCGATGGGCGTATTCGAGAACCCGACCCTGGCAGCAGGTACCATTGCCGTAGCCAAAGCACTGGCAGAGACCGACGCCACCACCATCATCGGCGGCGGTGACTCCGCAGCAGCAGTCAACCAGCTCGGCTTCGCAGACAAGATGAGCCACATTTCCACCGGCGGCGGCGCATCCCTGGAGTTCTTAGAGGGCAAGTCCCTCCCAGGCGTAGCAGCAGCGGACGATAAGTAAGTACTTAGTGCGTGCGAGCCGCAGGCGAAGCACAAACTTAGTACGAACTTACTTCCCCGCACTTGGCAAGTGCAAGCTGAAAGCGCAGCACGAGCTTAGTAAGGGGAAGTTTCCACAAGGAAAAGCTACCAAATGAATTAGGAGGATACTATATTATGTCCAGAAAAAAAATCATCGCAGGCAACTGGAAGATGAACATGACCCCTTCCGAGGCAGTTGCCCTGATCAATACTTTAAAACCACTTGTACAGAACGATGAAGTTGACGTTCTGCTCTGTGTTCCGGCCATCGACATCATCCCGGCTATGGAAGCAGCAAAGGGCACCAACATCCAGATTGGTGCTGAGAATATGTACTTCGAGGAGAAAGGCGCTTATACCGGCGAAATTTCCCCGAACATGTTAGTAGATGCAGGCGTAAAATACGTCATCATCGGCCATTCTGAGAGAAGAGAGTACTTCGCGGAGACTAATGAGACGGTAAATAAGAAAGTTCTCAAGGCATTTGAGCACGGTATCACCCCGATCATCTGCTGTGGTGAGAGCCTGACCCAGAGAGAGCAGGGCATCACCATTGACTGGATCCGTCAGCAGATCAAGGTTGCATTCTTAAACGTAACCGCAGATCAGGCAAAGACCGCAGTCATTGCTTATGAGCCGATCTGGGCCATCGGTACCGGCAAAGTGGCTACCACCGAACAGGCACAGGAAGTATGTGCAGCTATCCGCGCATGCATTAGCGAGATCTATGATGAGGCAACCGCAGCAGCCATCCGCATCCAGTATGGCGGCTCTGTATCCGCAGCAAGCGCACCGGAGCTGTTTGCGCAGGCAGACATCGATGGCGGTCTGGTAGGCGGCGCATCCTTAAAACCGGATTTTGGCGCAATTGTGAATTACAACAAATAAGACAGCCGTAAAGGGAATGTTAAGGAATCAGAAACAGGTATTTCAAAAACTATACACTGCATTCTTTTTATAGTAAAATAAGTGGGAGCGGAAGCATATTCCGTTCCCATTTTTGTTTTCCAGACGTGGAAAGGATATTCTGGAAAGCTTGCGGAGGCATTTATGAGTGTAGATACGAAACATAAGAGGACATCCTCAAAGCATGAAAAAGAGCATCCCAAAATCAGGACAGTGATTCTGCACAATGTGCTGATCACGCTGCTGATTATGGGAATATCGACCATTATGGCGCAGGCCTTTTTTCATTACAGTAAAAACTCTACCAGTGTAGCAATTATCTATGTGCTGGCAGTCATGCTGGTGGCCCGTTATACAATCGGCTATATCACAGGAATCATTGCGGCAGTTTTCGGCGTGTTTTTTGTTAATTATGTTTTTACATTTCCATATATGAATTTTAATTTTTCCATAGACGGATACCCGGTGACCTTTCTTGGCATGCTGCTGGTGTCTTCCATCACCAGTACGACAACGACACGCTTTAAAAAGCAGAGCCAGCTTCTGAATGAACGTGAAAAGCTTCTGGTGGAGGCAGAGAAAGAGACCATGCGGGCGAATCTGCTGCGGGCGGTATCGCATGATCTGAGAACTCCGTTAACCAGTATCATTGGCCTGGCAGATACTGCGCTGAGTGACAGTCCGGAAATAACGGAAGCAAAACGATGTGAACTGTTAGCAGGAATTCGTGAGGACGCCAACTGGCTGTTAAACATGGTGGAAAATCTGCTTTCTGTTACCAGAATCCGGGTGGGGGATACACATGTGAGCACATCACCGGAGCCACTGGAGGAAGTGGTAGCAGAGGCGGTGCAGCGTTTCCGGAAACGGCTTCCGGATAGTAAGGTTGATGTGAAGGTTCCAGATGAGTTTCTGATGGTACCCATGGACGCTACACTCATTGAGCAGGTTATCATCAACCTGCTGGAGAACGCGGTGTATCATTCCGGAACGGATGAGCCAATTGAGTTTTATGTGGAGAAGAGAGACGGCTATGTAGCGTTTCATATCCGGGATTATGGCAAAGGAATTGATCCGGAGCGCCTGAAAACAATTTTTGACGGAGCAGGAATCGAACCTAATGCCAGCGGAGATTCCCACAAAGGAATGGGAATCGGACTTACCATCTGCAAGACCATTATCAATGCGCATAACGGAACCATTGAGGCGGCAAACCGCCTGAAGGGAGCCGAATTCATTTTTACATTACCATTGGAAGAGGAAGAAGAACATGACAAATAAACAGGTAATTCTGATCATTGAAGATGAAAAAAATATTGGAAATTACATTGAGACGATTGTGATATCAAATGGCTACAAGGCCCTGCGCGCCATGAACGGAATGTCGGGACTTTCCCTGTGCACCTCCCACCATCCGGACCTGATTCTTCTGGATCTGGGACTGCCGGATATTGATGGCAGTGAGGTTCTTGAGCGTGTGCGTGGTTTCTCTGCGGTTCCGGTCATTGTAATCTCTGCCAGAACCCAGGAGGCGGAAAAGGTTCAGGCTCTTGACCAGGGAGCCGATGATTACATAACAAAGCCCTTCGGTTCTGAGGAACTGCTGGCGAGAATCCGCACGGCCCTGCGCCACAGCGCCCAGGTGTCAAACGCTGGTCCGCGTGAGACGGTTTACTCCCGGGATGGCCTGGTCATTGATTTTGATAAACGGGTGGTGACGCTGAATGGAGAAGACATCCACCTGACCCAGATCGAGTATAAGCTGGTATCCCTGCTTGCCAAAAATGCGGGCAAGGTTCTCACGTATGACTTTATCCTGAAGGAAATCTGGGGGCCGTATGCCGATACCGATAACCAGATCCTCCGCGTAAACATGGCAAATATCCGCCGCAAACTGGAAAGCAATCCGGCAGAGCCGCACTACATCTTTACCGAGATTGGAGTGGGATACCGGATGAAGGAATAAAAATAGTATTTTAGAATCCGCTGTTGATGATCTTCCAGTCGTCGGATTTGGACTTCCTTGCGATGCTGATGTAGCGGAAGGGGTTGCCGTCCCGGCGGTCGAGGTTGGTCAGAACCCGGTAGATGATGATATTGCCGGGGCCGTAATCGTCTTCGATTCCGCTGTTGTGGTACTGCGGGTCGGAGGAGTCTGCAGGGTAAATCTGGTCAACGCCTTCAAAAGAAGTCACTTCTTCTGTAAAATAATACTGGGCAAGCGCTTCGGTGGCATCCAGTTCTTCCTGGGTGAGGGCTTCCGGATAGGAAGTTCCGGAGACAGCGGTTTCATTGACGGCGGTACTGCCGCTCGGAATCTGTCCGGCAAATTCCGAAGGAATCATGGAAAGAGCGTTGCGGTCTGACTCGGAAAGGCTGTAGTAGAAATTCAGCCATTTTAACGTGTCATCGGAAAGCTCTTTCTTTTTTTTGAAGACGCCCTGGAACTCTACGGTGTCATCGGCCAGAAAAAGTTCATAGGTGCCGGAAGCTTCATCGGTCAGGACAGCGGCTGCGCCATCGGCCAGAATGCAGTAGGGAGCTCCCTGACAGTCAAAACTGGCTTCTTCATTGCGGGCAGGTTTTTGTCCGCCGGCTGTTATGGACTGAATGGTGCCGTCTGTATGGTCCGGCTGCGTGAACACCGTGCGCCCCGCGTCATAATACATGGTATTGTCTAAAAAAATCATATCGGAAGGTTCCTGGTCTGCCTGCATGCTGGTCGCGGAGGTATCTGCGGTTTTTGCGGCAGTGCTTTCTGACGCGCCGCAGCCGCTAACAGCCAGAGCCGTGGCCGACAGAGCCAGAAGAACCAGAAATTTGCGGTATTTTTGCATAATAATTCTCCCAAATTAATCGTTCTGTCATTATAGCAAGTATGGATCAAAAAAGCTTTAAGATATTTTTAATTTTGGATTACTTCTTAAAAAAATGGTTCCTGGACACGCAGGAATTGACGGAAAATCCAAAATACGATATCATGAAAAGACAATCATTCGGAACTAGTGTGTTTTGGGGAGGTTTTTTGGGGACATGACAAAAGAAAAAACAAAGGGAAACCAGATTACGGAAGGAATCATCTGGCAGCAGCTGCTGTTCTTTTTCTTCCCGATCCTGTTCGGCACTTTTTTCCAACAGCTTTATAATGCGGCCGACGCCATGATCGTGGGGCGGTTTGTGGGAAAAGAGGCGCTTTCGGCGGTGGGCGGTTCCACCAGCATGCTGACACAGCTGATCGTGGGTTTCTTCGTGGGCCTGTCATCCGGAGCGTCCGTGATCGTATCTCAGTATTATGGGGCAAAACGTCCGGAGATGGTGGGCTATGCGGTCCACACGGCACTGATGTTCAGCATCATTTCCGGTGTGGTCATCATGTTTGCCGGAATCGGGCTGGCACCGTTTATGCTGGAGGCCATGGGAACGCCGGGGGATGTGCTGGGGCTTTCCGTAATCTATCTGCGCATCTATTTTATCGGGATCATTGCCAATCTGGTCTACAATGTGGGAGCAGCTATTCTGCGGGCGGTGGGAGATTCTAAGCGGCCATTGTATTTTCTGGCGGCGAGCTGCCTGGTGAACATTGCGCTGGATATTGTGCTCGTTGTATTCTGCCGCCTTGGGGTGGTGGGAGCAGCCCTTGCCACGATCCTTTCCCAGCTGTTCAGCGCGTTTCTGGTGGTGGCCTGCCTGATGCGGACAAAGGACATGCACCGCCTGGTATTAAAAGAACTCTGTCTGGACAGGCGGATGCTAAAGCGCATCATCCGCATTGGACTTCCGGCGGGGATGCAGTCGGTGATGTATGGCCTGTCCAATGTCATCATCCAGTCGGGAATCAATTCCTTGGGAACCAACACGGTGGCGGCCTGGGCCGCGTACAGCAAACTGGATTCCGTATTCTGGATGATGATCAACGCTTTTGGCATTTCCGTGACTACCTTTGTGGGACAGAATTACGGAGCCGGGAAGATGGACCGCGTGCACCGTGGCGTGCGGACCTGTATGGTCATGACGGTTCTGGCCTCCCTTGGCATGTCGTTTCTCATTTACCACTACGGCGTGTATGGGTACGAACTGTTTACGACAGACCAGGATGTCATTGCCATCGGTATTGCCATGATGCGTTATCTGGCGCCCCTGTATGTGGAGTATGTTGCCATTGAGATTCTGTCCGGTGCCCTGCGGGGAGTGGGAGACTGCTGGCGTCCCATGATCATCAGCCTGCTTGGTGTCTGTGTGCTGCGCGTGGGCTGGATTCTGATCGCGGTACCGCTTAAGCGGGATATCTACACGATTATGTTCAGCTATCCGCTGACCTGGGTTACCACAACGGTGCTGTTTGTTATTTACTATCTGTTTTTTGGAAAACTGAAAATAGAAAAGCCACATACAAAAGAAGCTGCAGATGCGTAATGACGTCTGCAGCTTCTTTCTGTTTACGCTATGTTGTTTACATTTCCGGAACCGGGGTCGGTCTGGACTTGTCAAAGATGTCTTCGGCCCGGAACAGATCCTCTAATTTGCGTGGACGGCCTTCTGCCTCCGCGGTGATATCTTTCCACATGCGGTAACCGTCGAGATTTCTGCGGCCCTGGCGGAGATAGTCATCGCCGAGCTGAACCCAGTACTGGCTGGAATCTACGTTGCAGAAGTAGCGGAAACCGGCATTGTAAAGATAGCGGAACCGCTCATTCTCCATGGTGTATGGATGCCAGTCGCCCACATCCGCTCCAAATGG
Organism: Ventrimonas faecis; assembly: GCF_040096075.1. Taxonomy (NCBI): domain Bacteria; kingdom Bacillati; phylum Bacillota; class Clostridia; order Lachnospirales; family Lachnospiraceae; genus Ventrimonas; species Ventrimonas faecis. Next base: position 46,177 of record NZ_JBBMFJ010000001.1, on the reverse strand, counting down.
GAAAAGGATGATGTCGGTGGGGCCGATCAGGGATTCTACTTCGGATTCCCATTTGTCTGTGTCAGACTGGAAACGGTCCCATTCCACGGTACCGAGATCCAGATGGCCCCAGCTGTGGGAGGCAAGCTCCCAGCCGTTGTCACGCAGGCACTGGGCCACCTCTGCGGCCGCCTGACGGTCCTGCTCGTAGGTTTCGGAGCCGGTGTAGGCAGAAGAAGTGCGGTAGCCGAGGATGCCCTCGTAGCCGGTGAAGGCCAGAACAGCCCGTGCGCCCTTATAGGAAAAATCCGGGTGATGTTCGCAGAATTTTTCCAGGATCGGAACCAGGTCATAGTCTCCGGTGGTGACAGTGCCGTCGTCCAGAGTCATCTGGCAGGTGGGCTTGCCGTCTTCCCCGATCACGATGCGGTTCGCGAAGCCGTCTCCATCCATGTAGGGATAATAGCAGAGGTCATCCTGGGACATGACAAAAGGAATCTTGCCTGGCGGGAGCATGATATCTCCGGCCTTCATGACGGTGTTTCCGTTTTCGTCGGTAGTCTCGTAAGCCATATCGTGAAGCTTTACCAGGACGTAGCCTTTTTCATACATGGTCTCCAGAATTTTGTTGAATTCGTCGATGGTGGTCATGACCTGGTTGTAGCCGTCCTGGTCTGCGTCCCCGTCGAAGGCTTTGGATGGATCCGCAATCAGTGTGTGAAAGAATACATGAGTAATCTGGCTGATAGGGGTGCGGACCAGTGTGGCTTTTGTGGATTCATATCCGGCAATGGCGGATATGACCTCCGGATCGGAGGCAAATTCTTCGGAACCCTTCAGCAGTTCTATGGCGGCGTCGTAATCATAGCCGGCTGCCAGCAGGTAGGCCTGGTGGAGCAGGTCCGCAGCCGGAGTGTCCGGCATGACGAAGCCGTCTCCCTCCGTGGGAGCTTCTGCTTCCGAACCAGCTGCGTCCGTGGAGATGACAATGCCGCCGGAGGTGTCCGGAGCTTTGCTATGATGCTGCTTCCTCAGAAAAAAAAGGCCGGTGCCCAGTGCGCCGATCAGTGCGATGCAGGCTGCCACAGCCAGAAAACGGGGGAGCCTGGAGGGGCGCCGCTTGCGGCTGTAGGACCTGCCGGAATAGTATTCATTCATATATGGAAAACCCCTTTATGTAAATTTAATCCTAATTTCATCATAGCATAGAAGCAGAAAAATAGCCATAGATTATAGGGAAAAGGTTGCGGTTTGCAGGCGGGAATCCTATGAAAAAAATGGTAATGGCTCTATGCGCCAGCTTTCTGGTAAATCTGATAAATCCGGCAGGACCGTGCGCATGGGGAATGGCAGGGCTTGTGGCCGGTAATGGGGGAAAACAGGCGGAAACGATCCGGGCGGAGCAGGCCGGGCAGAGCGACAGTCTGTCTGTGCAGGTGCAGGCCCCCAGCGCGGTTTTGATGGAAGCTTCTACCGGGCAGACCATTTATGAGAAGAATGCGGATGAACGGCGCAGTCCGGCCAGCATCACGAAAATCATGATCCTGATCCTCATCTTTGACGCGATTGACGTGGGAAAAATCCGCTTAAGTGATGAGGTGGTGACCAGCGCCCATGCCAAATCCATGGGCGGTTCCCAGGTGTTTCTGGAGGAAGGAGAGGTCCAGACGGTGGAGACCCTGATCAAGTGCATTGTCATTGCATCCGGCAATGACGCGTCGGTGGCCATGGCAGAGTACATAGCCGGTTCGGAGGATGCCTTTGTCCAGAGCATGAATGAGCGGGCAAAGGGACTTGGTATGACAGGAACCCATTTTGTAGACTGCTGCGGCCTGACGGAGTCGCCGGAGCATCTGACTACGGCGCGGGACATTGCCATTATGTCACGGGAACTGATCACGAAATATCCGCAGATTCATAACTACTCAACCATCTGGATGGAGAATATTACCCATGTAACAAAGCAGGGAACCAAAGAGTTCGGGCTTGCCAATACCAATAAGCTTCTGAAAATGGCTACAAATTTTAAAGTGACCGGCCTAAAGACCGGTTCCACTTCTCTGGCGAAGTACTGCCTGTCTGCCACAGCCGAGAAGGACGGCGTGCGGCTGATTGCCGTGATCATGGCGGCACCGGATTACAAGGCACGCTTTGCGGATGCCCAGGCGCTTTTAAACTATGGATACGCCAACTGCCGTCTGTACGAAGACCGGGAGATGCCGGCATTGCCGCAGATGGATGTGGCAGATGGTGTGGAGCCTTCCGTTTTGCTTCAGTACGCGGGCGGATTCTCCTATTTGGGGCTTGGCGGGGAAGATTTTTCTTCCATAGAAAAGAAACTGCTGCTACCGGAAACGATGCAGGCACCGGTGGCAGAAGGAGAAAAAGCCGGGGTACTGCGCTATGAACTGAATGGAAAGGCGCTGGGGGAGGTAGAGATTCTGACAGCGGGCAATGTGGAAAAGGCAGGCTTTTCGGATTATCTTTGTATGGTGTTTCGTGTCTGGAGCCTGGCGTGCGGGAATAAAGATTCTGGAAAGGGAAACGTCACGGAAGTAATCTCATACAATATAGGGATTAAGACGATTGCGGGAGATTTTTGAAATGATGAAAAAACGACTGCGGTTTCTGCTTGCGGGCTGCCTTGCGTGCGCGGCTCTGGGTGGCTGCGCCAGGGAAACATCCGGGGGGATACCTGTGACGATGTATGAGGTGGCCCATTCTGTTTTTTACGCGCCACAGTATGCGGCAATTGAACTTGGTTATTTTAAGGAAGAGGGCATTGACCTGACTCTGGTAAACGGGGCCGGGGCAGATAAGGTCATGACCGCCATGCTGGCCGGAGACGCGGATATCGGCTTTATGGGATCGGAGGCCAGTATCTATACTTACGCCCAGGGCGCGGAAGACTATGCGGTTAACTTTGCGCAGCTGACCCAGCGTGCCGGAAACTTTCTGGTGGCGCGCCAGCCGGATCCGGATTTTTCCTGGCAGAAATTAAGGGGAAGCCGGGTGCTGGGCGGCCGGGCCGGAGGTATGCCGCAGATGGTTTTTGAGTATATTTTAAAGAAAAATGGCATAGATCCAAAGGCAGACCTGACCATAGACCAGAGCATTCAGTTTGGCCTGACCGCGGCGGCCTTTACCAGTGACCAGTCCGATTATACGGTGGAGTTTGAACCGTTTGCCACCGGGCTGGAGCTGGAGGGAAACGGATATGTGGTGGCATCTCTGGGGACGGACTCCGGGTATGTGCCCTATACCGCGTACTGTGCGAAACGGAGTTATCTGGCCATGCACCCGGAACTCATTCAGAAATTCACGAATGCGCTCCAGAAGGGCATGGATTATGTGAATTCCCATACGGCAGAAGAAATCGCGAAGACCATCCAGCCACAGTTTGCAGAGACTCCGCTGGAAAATATTACAAAGATCGTGAAGCGGTATCAGGAGCAGGACACCTGGAAAGAAAATCTGATTTTTGAGAAATCCAGCTTTGAGCTTCTGGAAAACATTCTGGAGGAGGCCGGGGAACTGGATGAGCGGGTACCTTATGAAGATCTGGTAACAACAAAATTCGCAGAGCAGGCAGTAAAGTAAAACTGCCTTGCAGTTTCATACGCTGAATCACGAAAATGTCCGTGACAAACGGACATTTTCGTGGTATGATGACCAGAGATGATTCGGCTGCTGATGACACAGCGAATAAACAGCAGCGCAATTTGTACGGGAGTAAACAGCATGAATTATAATATGATCGTTCTGGATCTGGACGGAACCCTGACCAACAGGGATAAAGTGATCACGCCAAGAACAAAGCAGAGCCTGATGGAGGCTCAGAAGCGTGGAATCAAAGTAGTTCTGGCATCCGGCAGGCCAACCTATGGCGTCATGCCGCTGGCAGAAGAGCTGGAACTGGAAAAATACGAAGGGTATATTTTGTCGTTTAATGGCGGCATCATCATGGATTGCCGAACCCGGGAGGTTATCTTCAAAAAGGAGCTTCCGGTGGAGGCAAACAGAAAAATTCTGGATCTGGCAGAAAAAGAGCAGGTAGATATTCTCACCTATCAGGGCGCGCATATTCTCACCAACAATCAGGACAACCCCTATGCAAAGATTGAGTCCGGGATCAACCATCTGAAATTAAAGCAGATAGAAGATTTAAAAACCTATCTGGATTTTCCGGTACCCAAATTCCTCATGCTGGACGATGGAGACTATCTGGCACTGGTGGAGGCACGGGTCAAAGCGGCCCTTGGAAAGAATTTCAGCGTGTACCGCTCGGAACCGTTTTTCCTGGAAATCCTTCCCCGCGGTATTGATAAAGCCCAGTGTCTGGCCCAGCTGTTAAAGCTTCTTGACATGGAGCGGGAAGAGATGATTGCCTGTGGGGATGGATTCAATGACCTGTCCATGATCGAGTTCGCAGGACTTGGCGTAGCCATGGAAAACGCGGTCCGCCCGGTGAGGAATGCGGCCGATTACGTAACCCTCTCGAATAATGATGACGGTGTGGCACATGTGGTGGAGAAATTTTGTCTGAACTATGGACTTTAAAAATTTAGTGTGGTAAACTGTTAAAAGTGAAAACCGCAGAAATTTGTATTTCAGGAAGGAATCATATAGAATGAATAAGAAGATTAAGACAGAGGCCGTAGACCATCTGTTTGAGGCCATTTTAACATTGAAAACTCCGGAAGAATGCTACATTTTCTTTGAGGATGTGTGCACGGTCAACGAACTGTTATCACTGTCCCAGCGTTATGAGGTGGCGAAGATGCTGCGTGAAAAGAGAACCTATCTGGAAATCGCGGACAAGACCGGCGCGTCCACCGCAACCATCAGCCGCGTGAACCGTTCCTTAAACTACGGCAATGACGGCTACGATATGGTATTTGCAAGAATTGCGGAAAAACAGGCGGCAGAAGGGGATGCCCAGGACGGGAAAACGGCAGAAGCACAGAGTGAAGAATAATACGGAAGTTTAACTTAATCAAAAAAGTGATGCCGCATAAGTGCATCACTTTTTTGATTTCTTTGTTTTGGAATCCGGTGTGGTTTCCTCCCGGAGTTCGTCAATCAGCATCTCGATCATGTGTTTTTTTAAATAGACATCGAAGGAAAGCTCACTGATAAAGGCAAAAAGCTGTAAATATTCTTTGTCCTCACTGTCTGTGTCCGCAAAGGTCAGGCGGCTGTCCTCAAATTTGGCGCGGATGTCTTCTTTTAAGTGTTCCATCTGCAGCGCTTCGTGGGAGAACACCTCCTCGTAGATGTCGCTGAGGTTCAGACCTTCCTCTGCGTTAAAATGCTGCTCCGTGACCGGGCGGAACAGCTGCTCAATGTCGCCGATGGACAGCAGATTTTTATAGTAGTAGATGAACAGCAGTAGCAGGATGTGCTCCTTGCTGTATTTTTTGCGGACAGGAGCGGGGAGCAGACGGTTCTTGGCGTAGTTGTTGATCATGGTCTTGGTAAGGGCCTTGTCTTCCGGGCTGCGCTTGGTCTTTTTTAAATGCTCCTCCATAAAGGAAGTCACCTGGTCCATATATAAATCCACTTCCGGAATCTTTTCGGTTTTGATATAGGAGATGGAGTCTAACCAGCTCAGGATATCGGATAGTCGTTCGGAATTATTTTTCATGATGTCACCTCGTACACTCTATTATATAGTATTGAAAACCAGATGGCAAGAGGGAAAAATCCGATAAAGATAAAACGAAAAGTTTTCAAACTTACAAAAAGTTATATATCATTGCGAAAAAGGATTGAATTTTCAATCCGGAGTGTCTATAATAGGGAATTACAAACATCAAACAAAGGAGAGATATTTCTTATGAAGAAAGTATTAGCAACCAATAACGCTCCGGCAGCAATTGGACCATATTCCCAGGCAATCCACGCAGACAAATTCGTATTCGTTTCCGGTCAGCTTCCGATCGACCCGGCTACCGGCGAGTTTGCTGGCGCAGACATCGCAGCACAGACTAAGCAGTCCTTAACCAACATCAAGAACATTCTTGAGAGTGACGGACTGAGCATGGCTAACGTAGTAAAGACCACCGTTCTGTTAAACAACATCGCTGATTTCGGTGCTATGAACGAGGTTTACGCTACTTTCTTCGAGGGCGCTTGCCCGGCAAGAGCAGCTTTCGAGGTTGCAGCACTTCCGAAGGGCGCACTGGTAGAGATCGAGGCTATTGCATACGCTGAGTAATTCTGAAAAGAAAATTAAGGCAGGCATCGCGAACAAAAGTTTGCGGTGCCTGTTTTTTTGTGGTAAGATATAACGAGCGCAAGAGAGCCAGAAACGTGTTTACACGGTTATGGCGAACGGTGAGGTGATCGAGTGACGAAGTCACGAGAAGCGAGCGTTTTATTAATGATTATGAAAGGATTACAGCGTAATGGCAGTTTATGATACTTTAAATGACAGACAGAAGGAGGCAGTGTTTTGTACGGAGGGACCTCTTTTAGTCCTGGCAGGAGCCGGTTCTGGAAAGACCCGGGTACTGACTCACCGTATTGCATACCTGATTGAGGAGAAGGATGTGAATCCGTGGAACATCATGGCCATCACCTTTACCAATAAGGCGGCCGGAGAGATGAGGGACCGTGTGGACAACCTGGTGGGCTTTGGCTCTGAGAGCATCTGGGTCTCCACCTTCCATTCCTCCTGTGTGCGGATCCTGCGCCGCTTTATTGACCATCTGGGCTACAATACAAACTTTTCCATTTACGATACCGATGACCAGAAAACGCTGATGCGGCAGATTTTAAAGAAACTGGAACTGGATCCGAAAACCTTCCGTGACCGGGCCATGCTTTCCGCCATTTCCAGCGCCAAGAATGAGCTGATGAGCCCGGAAGAATTTCGTGTCAATGCGGAGGGGGACTGGCGTGCCAAAAAGATTGCGGAGGTCTACCAGAACTATCAGGAAGAGTTAAAGAAGAACAATGCGCTGGATTTCGACGATCTGATCTTTAAGACCGTGGATCTGTTCCGCACCAACGCCGATGTACTGGAGTATTATCAGGAGCGGTTCAAATACATCATGGTGGATGAGTACCAGGACACCAACACGGCCCAGTTCCGCCTCATTGAGCTGCTGGCCGGAAAGTACAAGAACCTCTGCGTGGTGGGTGACGATGACCAGTCCATCTATAAGTTCCGGGGAGCCAATATCAGCAATATCCTGGACTTTGAGAGTGCTTTCCCGGGGGCGAAGGTCATTAAGCTGGAGCAGAACTACCGTTCCACCAGCCACATTCTGGACACGGCCAACGCGGTCATCCGCAATAACCAGGGGCGGAAAGACAAGACTCTGTGGACGGCCAATGGCGAGGGTGTGCCGGTGGTATTCCATCAGTATGAGCAGGCTTATGAGGAGGCCGACGGCATTGTGCGGGATATCTTAAAGGATGGACGGGATTATCAGAACTACGCGGTTCTTTACCGCACCAATGCCCAGTCCCGTCTGCTGGAGGAAAAATGCATTGAGCACAATGTGCCGTACCGTCTGGTAGGCGGTGTAAATTTCTATCAGCGAAAAGAGATTAAAGATGTGCTGTCCTATTTAAAAACCATCGCCAACGGACAGGACGACCTGGCAGTTCAGCGAATCATCAACGTGCCAAAGCGCGGCATTGGCGCTGCCTCCATCGGCAAGATCACGGCCTGGGCATCGGAGCAGGGCATGAGCTTTTACGATGCCTGTGCCCGGGCGGCTGCCGTACCGGGACTTGGAAAGGCAGCAGGCAAGGTGGCTGTCTTTACCGGTCAGATTGAGGATTTCCGGGATGCCTTAAACGGCGGTGCTACCATCCGTGAGGTGATCGAGCAGATTCTTGCCGACACCGGCTATAAAGACGAGCTGGAGGCTGAGGGCGAGATTGAATTCCAGACCCGTATGGAGAACATTGAAGAACTCATGAACAAGGCGGTCAGCTACAGTGAAGAGGTGGAGCATCCGTCCCTGGATGAATTTTTAGAGCAGGTGGCTCTGGTGGCTGATGTGGACCGGATGGATGATTCCGAGAACCGGGTTACCCTGATGACGCTGCACAGCGCCAAGGGCCTGGAGTTCCCAGTGGTATATTTAAGCGGTCTGGAGGATGGCCTGTTCCCAAGCCGCATGTCCATCATGTCCGATGACCGGACGGAGATTGAGGAGGAGCGCCGCCTCTGCTACGTGGGCATCACCCGTGCAAAAGAGCGCCTGGTTATCACCGCCTCCCGCATGCGCATGATCAACGGTGAAACCCATTACTCCAAAGTGAGCCGTTTTGTGGACGAGATTCCGGAAGAACTGATCCAGATGGAGAAGCTGGGGCCGAGAGTGGGCCGCAGTGTAAACCGGGACGAGTTTGATGATGACACACTGCCGTGGAATAAGAATCAGAGCCGCCTGGGCGTCAGCAAGTTCGGTATGAAGTCTGCCAATATGGCCAGTCCGGGCTTTGGCAAGGCCTTTACGGTGCAAAAACCGGCATCTCTGGATTACGGTGTGGGTGACCGGGTGCGCCATGTGAAGTTTGGAGAGGGAACCGTGCTCAGTGTGAAGGACGGCGCGAAAGATTTTGAGGTATCTGTGAATTTTGATACCGCCGGAGTCAAGAAGATGTTCGCGTCCTTCGCAAAGCTGCAGAAGGTATAAGCCGATTTCATGTCTGAGCGCAGGTGAATGGAATTGCGTGAAGCCGCTCATAGAAAATGCAAATTTGAATAAAATGGGATAGTAAAAACAGAAAATTAATGTTATAATTCTAGTAATGGTATGGCTTTGAACACAAAGCCAGGAATATGGTAGAAAGGACGTGGCAGTATGAATCGTTTTGATAACATGAGCAAAGACGCAATGGCACGTGTGGAGGAGATCATGAATTCCACCAAGTTAAATGAGTTCTTACACAGAAAAGAGGAAGAGGAGAAAAAGAAAACCTGTATTCTCTGGATCCTTGCCATCATCGGAGTGGTAGCAGCAGTTGCAGCCATTGCATACGGCGTATACCGTTTCTTTACCCCGGATTATCTGGAAGATTTCGAGGATGACTTCGATGACGATTTCGACGATGACTTCTTCGAGGATGAGGACGACGAGAAATAATTCGTGGAAAAGCCAGAATATCTGGCGGAAAATCAGAAAATAAAGAGTATCAGGCGTGTCTCGCAGACCGGGATACGCCTTTCTTGTTTCATAGATATAATATTTCATAGATATAATACATTTAGGAGATTGAACGTGAAAAAGGGAGATATGTTTGAAGCGGTCGTAGAGACCATCGACTTCCCGAATAAGGGAATTTTACATGTGGATGGTGAGCGGGTCATCGTCAAGAATGCCATTCCGGGGCAGAAGGTCCGGTTTGTGGTAAATAAAAAGAGAAAAGGCAAATGCGAGGCGCGCCTGTTAGAGGTGCTGGAGAAGTCTCCTCTTGAGAGAACCGAGGGTGCTTGCCCGCATTTTGGCATCTGTGGTGGCTGCCTGTACCAGAGCCTTCCGTACGAGGAACAGTTAAAAATTAAGGAGAGCCAGATCAAAGCCCTGCTGGACGAGGTCTGCAATTCCTATGAGTTTGAGGGCATTAAGGCCAGCCCAATTTCTAATGGCTACCGCAACAAGATGGAGTTTTCCTTCGGAGATGAGTATAAAGATGGTCCACTGGCCCTGGGCATGCATCGCCGCGGCAGTTTTTACGACATCGTGAACACACCGGAATGCCAGATTGTCCATGAGGATTTCTGCAAAATTTTAACGGCAACCTTAAACTACTTTACGGAGAAGCACATCAGCTACCACAAAAAGATGCAGCACACCGGTTATCTGCGCCATCTGCTGGTGCGCCGCGCGGTGAAGACCGGAGAAATCCTGGTGGCACTGGTTACCTCCGGTCAGACAGAAAATCTGGGCGTGACAGAAGCATGCAGTACACCGGTATCCGAGCAGGAACTGTTAGCCGGATGGCTGTCCTGCATGCAGGCGCTGGAACTGGAAGGAACCTTTGCAGGCATCCTGCATATCCGCAATGACAGCCTGGCCGATGTAGTACAGAGTGACGAGACTACCGTTCTCTATGGACAGGATTTCTTTTACGAGGAGCTTCTGGGGTTAAAATTCCGCATCACTCCGTTCTCCTTCTTCCAGACCAATTCCCTGGGAGCAGAGGTGCTTTACGAGACCGCCCGCAGCTACGTGGGTGAGACGAAGGATAAAGTCGTGTTCGACTTATACAGCGGAACCGGAACCATCGCCCAGATCATTGCGCCGGTGGCCGATAAGGTTGTGGGCGTGGAAATCGTGGAGGAGGCTGTGGAGGCAGCGAAAGAGAATGCGGCCGGAAACGGGCTGAAAAACTGCGAGTTCATTGCCGGAGATGTGCTGAATGTGATCGGAGAGCTGAAAGACAAGCCGGACCTGATCATCCTGGACCCGCCGCGTGACGGTATCCACCCGAAGGCGCTGGATAAGATCATCGACTTTGGTGTAGACCGCATGGTTTATATTTCCTGTAAGCCGACCAGCCTGACCAGAGACCTGGTAGTGCTGCAGGAGCGGGGCTATAAGCTGGAGAAAGCCTGTGCCGTAGACATGTTCCCGTCCACCGCGAACTGTGAGACGGTTGTCTTGCTTTCCAAGGGCGAGGTCGACTCGAAAAAGATTCGGGTTGAGTTCTCTTTGGAAGATATGGATATGTCAGAGTTCCAAGATGGAGCAACCTATCCGCAGATCAAGGAGTATGTTTTGGAGAATACCGGGTTAAAGGTGTCCAACCTCTATATCTCACAGATTAAACGGAAATGTGGGATTGAGGTAGGCAAAAACTACAATCTGCCGAAATCCGAGGATTCCAGACAGCCACAGTGTCCGCCGGAAAAAGAGAAAGCAATCCGAGAAGCATTCAAATATTTTGGGATGATCTAACATCCCGCAGAACGGAGGTTTCTTATGGATAGATTGATTTCTTGTGAGTTCAACATGGACACCGCCTGTGTGGAGCTGAAATTTGCAAATGGTAGCATGATAGCGATTGATACTATTGCCGTTGAGAACGAAGTAGCGGATAATATGTATCAGCGGTCAGAGATGGACTGGCTAATCTACAACAAGCCGCTGGAATACGCACAGTTGGTACTCAGCGGTGATTTGGAGCAGTATGCACAAGGAATGCCAGAACATCGGTTAATAGATTGAGAATAGATATGGCACAGCCCACCGGTCGCTTCAATGATCGATGGGCTGTGTTGTTTCTAATAAGGTCTTAAATTGTAAATTGGAATTCCACACCAGTTTTCGTGTTTTGAACGGAGCATTTACCGCCGTGCAGTTCCACGATATTCTTAGCAATGGCAAGGCCAAGTCCCGTGCCTCCTCCGGAGCGGGATTCATCCACCCGGTAGAAGGTGTCCCATACTTTCGCCAAAGCTTCTGCGGACAGAGGCTTACTATCATTTTCGATGGAGAATGTAATTTTACCACGATTGTTCTGAATCCGTACTGTGACACAGCCACCGGCAGGCGTGTACTTCACAGCGTTGGTCGCAAAGTTCTCAATGACCTGTGCAATTCGATTCTCGTCAGCAACGATGATACACTGCTCGGGGAACTCATAGCTGATTTGCAATTCCTTTGCCTCCGCTGCCATTTGAAGCTTCTCGAAGATAGCTTTCGTAAGATCAGCAAGCGAAAACTCGTCCCGTGAGAGTTTCACCTTACCGGCTTCCAATCTTGACAAATCTAACATCTCCAAAACCATACCGTCTGTTCGCTCCGCTTCCGCAAGGATCACATCTACATACTTATCACGCTTATCTTCGGCAATGTGCTCCTTCAAACCCTCCGCATAACTGTGAATGACCGCCAACGGGGTTTTCAATTCGTGGGCTATATTAGAGGTCATCTGGCGGCGGTTTTCCTCAGCGGTCTTGGAATATTCCAAAGCGGCATTTAATCGAGTGATCTCGTTGTCCTTCATCCTGCGACGATCCTTCTCTGTTTCAAAGCCTGTTCTTAATTTCTCAATTTCATGCCATATGGCAGAGGCGCTATCTGTATGATAAGTATTCCGCCAACTGTCTTCCATTGCATCTGCAATATCTCGTACAGGCTGTATCAGATGCTTCTTGATGGCACTGCGTGCGGTCAAAAGAAATGACAGTGCCAACAGTCCTGTGACGATGTAGATATTTCGCAAGGCGCCCATTGCACATCTGAGAGGGTTTCCTTGAACAGCTGTAACAAGCATATACTCGGTTGCGGGTCCTGTGCCCGAGCTGTAATCAAAGCCTTCGTAGTCTGCATATTTCCAACCGCCAAACACCAAAAGGTTATTCAACTCATAGCTCCCTTCGGCACGAAAGTCATTGGAGTAGAAAAATATATCTGCCCAGGATGGAAAATCCAATTTTTTCGTCAATGCGGCGAGACTCTCATACTCTACCCCGTTGGTGTACACATAGGACGTTTTCTGATAGTCCCACATTTCCGGGTGATCAAGGTATACTGTCACAAGCTTTTTGCCTTCATACTCTGCACTGCGGTCAAACTGTAGCTGCCAGTTTAGCTTTCCTGTTCTGTCCACATCGGAAACGATCCAGGAATAGCTGCTCGGTCCGGTCTGAAACTGCTTGTCACTTTCAACGACCTCATGGATAAAACCATCGGTGACATAGTGCATCACGACAGGCACTAACTTTGTCCCTTCAAAGTATCCCGTGACACGAATGGTTGAAATATCGTACAGACTATGTGTGCCGGCAAACATGGTGCGGAAACGGAGATACGGGTCATTTGGATAGCCTTCGACTTTTCCTTCACTGATGTCGATCCAACCATAATGCTGTGGTGTTGTGGTATCTTGTCCGGCATCCCATTCTTCCTGGGTATAATAGCCGAAGTACATTACGTCGTCGTCGCTGCTGTGGAGAAGATTTCCTTCGCCGTCGTAAAACAGAACAGCGGTCTCCAGCGGATAGCGGATATCACGGATAAGCTTGTTCCGTTCTTCCCCTGTCGAATGGTCATAAGATGCGAAATGCCCTCCTGTGCGATACGATGATGTGGTACTATCTGCGGTGCTATAGGCAATGGCATCAAGCATCTGATGTTCCAGATAGTCCGGATGCTCATTGTAATATCCATAGCTGCCCTCATTGGGGTCGTAAAAGTCGCTTAGCCTTCCGTATCGGTCAACAGCATCCGGAAAGTTTATTGCCTGCTCGTACATCCCATCATAGATTTCTTGTGCGGTCACAACGGTAAGTACGATCATTGAAATGAGCCATGTTCCCATGATGGATATGATAAGCAATCCGGTTACAGCATGGAGTGATTTCAAAGGTTTCTTTTTACTTCGCCAAAATCCTATTACCGGTAGGAGCAGCGCCAGACCTGCTTTCACTCCCGCCCGTATCAGATCTCCTTTCACCATCTCCCGGACGGAGTACACATCCGAATACTCGACAAGGAGTTCTCGTCCGATGGTCAAATATGCATAGATATCTTTAGCTGCCCAAATTAGCAGGAGACCTGCGGCGATCCAATACCATTTTGAGATTTTCTTCATCGTCACCCCTCCAATCTGTACCCGGCCTTAATAACGGTCTTGATGCATTCGGCATAGTCGCCAAGCTTTTCTCTCAGGCGTTTAATATGGGTATCTACAGCTCGGGATTCACCCTCGTAGTCGTAGCCCCAGCATTTGACCAGAAGCTGCTCACGGCTCATAACAAGGTTTTTATTCTGCATCAGACAGCGCAGGAGAGCAAACTCCTTCGGCGTCAAAAAGACTTCCTTGCCGCCTGTATACGCTCTGCCTGCAGTCAGCTCCAGAGTGATCCCGCTGACCTCCATCCGGTCACCGGCAAGAACACTACGCTGATTACGCTTGATGAGTGCCATGGTTTTTGCATAGAGCACAGACATGGTAAACGGCTTCGTAACATAGTCATCTGCTCCGAGTTCATAACCCAGCAGTTTGTCCTCCTCGTCGGAAAGGGCGGTGAGGAAAATAATGGGGACATCGTTTGTTCTGCGCACGGCACGGCAGACGGAAAGTCCATCCAGCTCCGGCATCATAATGTCAAGCAAAACTGCGTCAAATTCGTTTTCATCGATCAGCTCAAGCGCCTGCATTCCGTTGCTTGCTTCAACAGGCAGTTCTCCCTTGCTGCTGAAATAGTCACACAGAATTTCCCGAATCTTGGCTTCGTCTTCTACAATCAAAATCTTACTGTTCATAATACTTTTCCTCCTTTCGCCCTAACTGTACAACACTGATTTGTATTCTCTGTGTCAAAAACAATAGTTTTTGGATATTTAATAAGATTGTTCAAACGCCACCAATGTTTCCTTTGGTAGCTTCTCATTTTCGCAGTTCAGAAGATACGATATTGCCCGATTTGCAAAGCATTTTGTTATCATCGTGTCCCAATCGGCAAGTTGGATGATCTCAGCTGTGCCATTCTCAAAATTAAATGAAATCTCGCCCCATTCGCCGTCGCAGTCTACTTGGTATTCGTAGATTGCGGCGGCGATTTTCTTTTTGCACTTGGTTTTGGACACCTGTTTCAACCGGACAGCATGGAGCGCACCTTCGGCAACCAATAATTCCGTTAGCTTGTCCACTGCTCTGCGGTAGGCTCGTTCTGCACCACTGGCGGTGCTGCCCTCAAACATGACTGCCAGTTCTTCAAAGGTGGGGCGTCCTTTCCATGAGCCGACACGCCCGCAGGTCATGCAGATCGCTAAACGCTTTTCAAGCAAGGTCTGCTCCCGGTAATTCAGCTTTTCAAATGCCCGCCGCACCTTTTCTGCCTGTATGCCGTTCCAGAGAATGTCGGTATAGTTCCAAGTATCATCAAGGGCAACATCCTCGCCTGTTTCCTCGCCGTCATCGTCTGTGACATAAAATGGCTGCTGATTGCGGATGCCACGGACAACTTTCAGATATTCTTCCGCAAGAGCGAGATCGCAGTTATACTTCTTGGAAAATTCACCGACTGCATCTTTGGTATTATGGTACAGCCAAGCCATTGACCGCACCATTTTATAATTGGTCAGAGAGGATACCGACCATTTTTCTTCGCCCATGCGGAAACGGAGCATAGCATCTCGAATGAACGGAAAAATGTATGTAGCATACTCCGCACCCTTGGTGGGATCATAGTCCATCACCTTCTGGAGCATTTGCTCCCGGCAGGAGAGCTTTATATCTATAAAACGGTCTGTGTCATACAGATCGCCGCCATCTACACCAAGAAAGCTTTTGATACGCTTGTTAAGCTGCGGCTCGTAGTGGTGCAAGAAGAACGAAAAATATAGCAAATTCTTTTCCTGCAATGCAGACAGGATATATTCATTCAGACTGTCCACTGCTGGCGGCTCCGGTTCCAGTTGGAAGATGCGCTCTGCCACATAGGGAATGATACCATCACTGTGCGGATTGACAGGGTATTTCGATATGTATCCGGTCATATTCCATGTAAAATCATTCAGCATAGCGCACCTCCCCTCTAACAAATGCCTTCTGAATAGTAGCCTGATATTAATTCTCAGATTGTGTTTCTTTTGCTTCTACTTTTACAATCATACACAGGCTTTGAACCGCATTAAAGAGACGGATACAATCCATCTCGTCAATTTCAAAATCCGATCTTCCATGTAATAGCCAATGCCTATTTATCGTTTCAGGTTCATCGGCAGAGAAATCGCTTTTTTGATACAGATTTCGGATGAAGTTGTTATAAGAAAGCCATATATGTTTTTGAATTGTACTTCCTGTTGACGGGAAGGTATCGACCTTCTTTTGACAAACCTTCATCATCCTTACATCTTGTTTGTCATCGCTAAATTCTGACAGAATACCCTCAATAACCGAGAGAAGCGATGTTGCGCAAACAGCATACAATTTATTTTGAAATGCTTGCCAGCACTGGTCTGTGAGATTTTTCAGTCCTTCTTTAATGGGTGATGCTTTGATTCCGTTCACCATATCTTTGGTTTTCTGAAAATCTTCTATTGTAAAAAACCATTTCAAAAATGCATTGATATCATCCAATTTGTTCGTTTTTGCTATTGTTTTGACTGCGTAAATATTTAATTCTGCGGGTAAAGTCCACCCTTCTGTTGATAGCTTGCTCACAACAACATCTAATTCTTTATCAAATTCCTGTACGCTTTCTTCAGCCTTCTTTGAAATAGCTTTTTGAATAGCATCCATTTGTTCTTTCGTTAATTCTAACATTCGTATAACCCTCCGAGTTTAAGTGTTCCTATAATTCAAACTCTCATTTAGCAAAGCAGCCTGTCCCATTTCTTTTTCATAATCGCCTTTAGCATAAGCAATATTGCTCAATGCCCGGAGCATCTTATCTTTTGCCAGTTTTTTCATAACTTCTGCAAGATCAGCGTCCAGTGTGCCACGCTTCACATAGCGGTTTATGGTATTCAGCCGCTTCTCATAAATCTGTTTCAGCGGATGATCGTCCGCAAGCTCCCGCTGTTCTCGCCCTTTCAGATTGCCGATCTGCCGACAGGTACGGTGCAGCTTGTCCCCCGGCGCATAACCGCCGCAATATTTGGTGTGCCTTGCGTTGGTGGTCAGAAACCACTTGCCGCAGATCCGGCATTTCTTTGGAGCGTGACCGACACACAAGCCCTCAAAGAGATCAGACCGGAACATCCCTACAAAGGATACATAGTGCATCCGCTTGACCAACTTTGCCACATCCTCGCCGGGACGGATGACAGACACATACTGAACGGAGTTGTTCAGGGTAGACATCCAGGCATTGCCATCTGTAATAGAGAACTTCGGCGGGAAATAGCTGCCGAACATTTTTGCAAAGCCCTCTGCGGTACGGTCTGCTTCGTTGCCATCTGATTTTTCCGCAAAATCAAGCATTGCGGTTTGGTATTCCCCAAGGGAGTATGCCAGATGACCGAATACAGCGGTATAGCGTTGGAGCATTATCGCATCCTCATATTTCAGAACTTCTTCAAACTGCAAGGAGTTGGTTGCGGCTTTTATAGCAAACTCCACATATTTCAGCGCATTGTCGGTAGTAAAGACCTTTTCTATTCGTTCCCGATGCTGTGATATGTTCATATAGGAGAACGGCGGCGTTTTACTGAGAATACTCAACATTGTCAGAGCAGCTTCCCTTGCCATAGGAAAGAGTGCGGAAGCATCCTGTCCAGCGTTCAGCAGACCAAGCAGCAGATTGATTTTCTCGCAGTGCTCGTTCATTTTAGCAATGGTATCCGCAGGAACATTCAGCGCATCACAGGCAAGAGTGCCGATAGGAAATGCTTTGCCCTCATATATGACCGTATCCTGCCAAAAATCCAATGACATCATTTCTTGATTCATGCTTGCCCTCCTGTCCTGTTTTTTTATTTCTTTCATTATACCATGCAAACGTGAAGAAATCTACATCCCCCGGAAAGTTGTCCTGTTTTTTGAAATGAGGTTGTCCTCCGATTAGCCTGTTTTTCGAAAAATCCGGCATAACCATAGTAGAAAGAGCAAAGCACCTGCCAATCACGGCGGGTGTTTCATGCTTTCTGAATACTATGAACGGAGGTTTTTCTATGACAATCTATGAAACCATCAAGGCGGCAATCAGCGTAAAGCAAGCTGCCGAACACTACGGGCTGAAAGCAGGCCGCAACGGCATGGCTTGCTGCCCGTTCCACAACGACAGGCATCCGAGCTTGAAGCTGAACGAGGAATATTTCTTCTGCTTTGGCTGCGGAGCTAAGGGGGATGTGATTGACTTCGTGGCAAGGTTGTTCAATCTGAGCAGCTTTGAAGCGGCGCAAAAGCTGGCTGCGGATTTTGGGCTTGACCCGAAACCGCCTACTGCTACCGCCTTGCCCAAGCCGAAGCATCCCTGTATCCGTCAGTTCCGGGAGGACGAAATGCTGTGCTTCCGGGCATTGACCGACTATCTGCATCTTCTTGAAGATTGGAAAGTGCGGTATGCACCCAAGACACCGGACGATGCTCTGGATGACCGTTTTGTGGAAGCCTGCCAGATGCTCGATTATATCGAATATCTGGCAGATATTTTGACAGTCGGTGATTTAGAAGAACGTGTTGCCATGGTGGACGAGCTGATGAAGGAGGGCAAGATTGCTTTCCTTGGGGACTATGTGGCACGGAAACGAAAGGAGGGGGTGTCCCGTGGGGAAGAAAGGTAAAACACCGGATATGAATCTGCCGATCTGGTTTGATGGGCAGAACATCAACGAAGCTCTGTTTTGTGAAGAATTTCTGCAAGAGCGCAGGATCATCTTTGCAAACGGAGCTTTTTTCACGCCCGATGGTCGAGTGACTGACGATCTCCCTCTGCGTGGAGAGATTTACGACAAGCTGAAATTCTGTGCCGTGAACAATATCCCCCGGAAGATCACCAACATTCTGGAAGTGCTGAAACTGGAAGCGCAAGTGCCTGACTTCCCACCGGAGCAGGATCGTATCCATGTGTCCAACGGTACGTTGCTGTTGAACGGCGCATTCACCGAGGGCAGACCGGCTATTGTGCGGAGCCGTCTGCCTGTTGCTTACAATCCCGATGCACCCGCACCTGTGATCTGGCTGAACTTTCTGGATGGGCTGCTCCATGCGGAGGACATCCCCACCTTGCAAGAGTTCATCGGCTACTGCCTGATTCCATCCAACAAGGGACAGCGTATGATGGTCATTAAGGGGAACGGCGGCGAGGGCAAATCCCAAATCGGAGTTGTGCTTTCTGCTATCTTTGGCACGAATATGAAAGACGGCAGCATAGGCAAGATTTCTGAAAACCGCTTTGCCCGTGCCGATCTGGAACACATCCTGCTGTGCGTGGATGATGATATGCGGATGGAAGCCCTGCGCCAGACCAACTATGTAAAATCCATCGTAACAGCACAGGGCAAGATGGACTTGGAACGCAAAGGCAAGCAGAGTTATCAGGGCTGGATGTTTGCCCGGCTACTTGCGTTCAGCAACGGTGATCTGCAAGCCCTGTATGACCGCAGTGACGGATTTTACCGCAGACAGCTTGTGCTGACCACCAAGGAAAAGCCTGCTGACAGAGCTGACGATCCTGACCTTGCAGAAAAGATGAAAGCCGAAGCCGAGGGCATCTTCCTGTGGGCATTGGAGGGATTGCAGCGGCTCGCTTCCAACAACTTTAAGTTTACAGAGAGTGACCGTATCCGTGAAAACCGGGAAGCGGTCAAGCGTGACAACAACAATATCTTTGATTTCATGGAATCAGAGGGATACATCCGGCGTAAAGCGGATGCGTCCATCAGCTCCAAGGATTTCTATGAAATCTACCGAATGTGGTGCGAGGAAAACTCCCTTGCACCGCTGAAAGCCCGCAGCTTCAGCGACGCTATGATTGCCAATGCCGGGAGATTCAATCTGGAACATTGCAACAACATCACCAACTCTGCCGGACGGCGGGTGTGGGGCTTTATGGGTGTGGAAGCAGTGGCAAGACCTCATATAAATGGGTTTTACGGAGATTCGCCGTGTACGTACGTACCGGAGGACTGGCGGGAATGATTTTGCCAGCCATGCTCTGTACGTATGTACGCAGCATTTACCCCTGTTTTCTCCCGTTATAGGAAACAGGAACTTTCAGAACAGACCTGTTTTCGGGCATTGAAAATCAGTGGTAATGGAAACAGCAAAGTTTTTGACCGCAGGACAAAACTATTTCACGAAATCGTGCTTCTCTGAACCGTGTACCCTGTACACGGAACAATGGGTGTTTTCACTGTTCCAGACCAAACCGCACGAAACAGTAAAGCGGGATATGGTCATATACGGACAGGACATCACAAGCGAAATTCTGAACGGATTTTGGAGATTGCAGATTTTTCGCTGTTCGGCGTATCTGCTCCGCTTTGGAGTGCAGAGGTTGCACCGAACCACAAACAGAATTATGGAGGATTTTTCAATATGAATGTACACAACGAAATAAAGGCACAGATCATCCGTGCCGGGATGACCATGCAGGAAGTTGTTGACCTGCTTTCGGACGAGTACGGATGGAGCGACAGCGTTTCCAACCTGTCCGCAAAATTGCAGCGGGAAAGCATCCGATACAAGGAAGTATTGGAGCTTGCCGCTGTGCTTGGCTACGACATCGTATGGCAGAAAAGACGGGAGAAGTGATGCCCCGGCAACAGCCCCTCGCATCTCCCGTCCCCATAGGCGCACCGCAGTGCTGCCTATGGACAGGCAGTGAAAGATACGGTTTTCGCTGCCGCCGTCTGCAAGAAATGTTCTGCAGAACAGCTTCATGCAGACGGGCTGACCATGGGAAAAGGCGCAGACATTTTCCCATGGTCAGCAGAGGTCACCGCAGTGACCGCATTCCCCCTCGGGAGAGCCCTCGGAGAGCCCACGGCACTTTGCAGCCAGTATGGATGAAAGTGTAATAGTGGGTTATTACACTTTGAAAAAGTGCCTCTCCGTAGCCCCCGCTGTCTGCAAATCCCAAAGAAAGGACAAAAATTCTATGGCAAGAAATGATGGAATAGACCGTACCGTAGCCAGAAATCAGGACTTGGAAACCCCAGCAGATGTGGCGAAGGTACAGGAACACAATGAGCGTGAAAAGGACAGCTACAGCAATCAGGACATCGTACCGGAGCGCACTTCCATGAACGTTCATTTCAAAGCACCCACGGACGATTATGTGAA
Organism: Ventrimonas faecis; assembly: GCF_040096075.1. NCBI lineage: Bacteria > Bacillati > Bacillota > Clostridia > Lachnospirales > Lachnospiraceae > Ventrimonas > Ventrimonas faecis. The sequence goes on along the minus strand of NZ_JBBMFJ010000001.1, from coordinate 25,489 downwards.
AATGTTTGAACAGATGGAGCAGGATGGCGTGATCTCCACCAGAGGTCTGAAACCGGATGCCGTCAAATACGGCGAGTTGATCTTCGATGTGAACTCCGCTTACTTCTACAACCACGGTGGCTATGAATTTGCAAAACAGTTTTATGCCGATGCCTATAAAGCTGCCGTGGAGATCGTGGGCGGTGAGCAGTATATCCTCTCCGCTGTGATGCACGCCGACGAGCGCAACCGGGCAATGTCCGAAGCTCTGGGCGAGGATGTGTACCACTACCACCTTCATGTGGTTTATATCCCAGTGGTGGAAAAGCAGATCCTTTGGTCAAAGCGGTGCAAGGATGAATCCCTCCGGGGAACAGTAAAAGAAACGATCACACAAGTCAGCCGCAGTAAGAAATGGGACTCAAAGCCGGTACTTGACGAGAACGGCAATCCGATGCTGAACGCAAAAGGGAAAAAGATATTGAAGTCGTCCTACAGTGTGTTGCAGGATGACTTTTTTCATTTCATGCGAGCTGCCGGATATACCGATGTAGAGCGTGGAGAGCGTGGCAGTACCGAGGAACATCTGACGGTGACACAGTTCAAGGTACAGGCAGAACAGCAGCGTTTAGAAGCTGTGACCGGACAGGTGGCACAGGCAGAACAGAGTTTGGAGGATGCCAAGTCTGCCACGGAAAAGCAGAAAAAGAAGCTGGAAGCTCTGCAAAAGGAAACCAAGACAGCAAAGACCATTGCGCTGACGGTGCAGGACATTGAAGCGATGGGCAAGAAAGCCACATTCGGAAACAATATCACGCTGACACCGGATGAATGCGGCACACTCAAACGCTATGCGGTCAACGGCATTATCGCCAATGCCGACAATAAGCGTCTGAAAGAAAAACTGGCTTCCGCAGAAAAGACGGTTTCCATCTGGAAGCAGCGGTATGAAGCGGTAAACGAAAAATATATGGAACTCAAACAGAAAGCCCAACCCTTTCTGGATGCACTGGAAATCGCATCCGAAAGAGTTCGGGCTTTTATTTCTGCCGTCCTCGCCAGAGGAAAGGAAACACAGGAACACCAGCACCCTGCCCGCAAGCGTGGACAGGATATGGAAATTTGATGGAGGGATTGCCTATTGAAGAAATACTATGAGGAAGCGAAATATAATGCGGCATTTGACCGCTGTGTGGATGTTATGACCCAGTTGCTCCAGAAATACGGGCATCAGGTTTTGGATAAATTGGAGCAGGACGCTCCACAAACGGTGGAGTGTTCCAAGGATGAGAAGCAAGCGCAGCCTTTAACGGATAAGGCTGCGTAAAAATTTGCAATTTACACGTTGCGTATTCGATGTAGCTGTGCTATAATGATTACGCAACGTGTATTTTTGTTTTTAGGGAGATAGGAAGATGGATTGTAAAAACAGAATTATAAAGTTGCGGGAAAGCACAGGACTAAACCGGAAGGACTTTTGCAAGCTCGTCAATATCCCGTACCGGACGATGACTGAGTGGGAACTGGACAACCGCCATGCACCGGATTATGTGCTGAGACTTTTGGAGTATTATATCCGCAACGAGGGATTGATGGTAAAAGAAATGAGCGAGGGAGGTGGCGATTCTGAAAAAGAAGAAACTTAAATGTTATCTATATACGAGAGTGTCCACCTCCATGCAGGTAGACGGGTACAGCTTGGATGCCCAACGTGACAAGCTGCGGAAGTATGCGGCATACGAAGATATGATCGTTGTCGGGGAGTATTCTGACGAGGGATTTTCCGGCAAGAACATCCAAGGGCGGCAGGAGTTCCAACAGATGTTGAACGATATCCAGGACGGCAAAGACGGCATTTCCTATGTGCTTGTCTTTAAGCTCTCCCGATTTGGCAGAAATGCAGCCGATGTTCTGAACTCTTTGCAGCTCATGCAGGATTTTGGTGTCAACCTGATCTGCGTGGAGGATGGCATTGACAGCTCCAAGGATGCCGGAAAGCTGATGATCTCCGTGCTGTCTGCGGTGGCAGAAATCGAGCGAGAGAATATCCGCACACAGACAATGGCGGGACGGGAACAAAAGGCTCGTGAGGGCAAGTGGAACGGCGGTTTTGCTCCCTATGGATATAAACTGGAAAACGGAAATCTTGTCATTGCGGAGGATGAAGTAGAAGTAATCCGTGTTATTTATGACCGCTACATCCATACCAACGAGGGCGTTGCCGGAGTAGCCAAATATCTGAACCGCAACGGTTTTATCAAGAAACTGCGGCAGAATAACACCATCCCCGGATTTTCAAGAAACTTCGTGCAGGACGTACTGGACAATCCCGTTTATATGGGTAAAATTGCTTATGGCAGACGGAGAACCGAAAAGAAACAGGGTACAAGAAATGAGATGCACGTGGTTGAGCAGTCGGAGTTCCCTGTTTACGATGGGCAGCACGAAGCCATTATTTCCGAAGAAGATTGGTATCTGGCACAGGAGAAGCGCAAGATCAATTCCTTTAAGCGGGAAAAGGTCAACAATCCAGATCACGCCCACATCCTGTCCGGTATCTTGAAATGCCCTTGCTGCGGAAAGAGTATGTACGGCAATATCGCCAAGGCACACAGCAAGGACAAGAAAACACGGTATTATTACTACTGCAAAAATACGGTTACACCGACAGGACATGAGTGCAGCTTCCGGCTGAATATCGAGCAGGCAGAGATCAACAAATTTGTGGCGAAGGTCATTTCCGCTATGGTCAACAATCCCCGATTTGTAGAAGCAATTCAAGCGAAAATCGGAACAGCGGTTGATACAGAAGATATGGAAAAGCAGATTGCCGTCCTGCAAGGGCAGCTAAAGCAAGCCTTTGGCACGAAAAACCGCTTGGAGCGTCAGATGGATACTCTGGACATCAATGATGCCCACTATGACAGAAAGATTTTGGACTTGCAGCGACGCTATGATGAGCAGTATGATATCATAGAGGAAATCGAGGTTCAGATTGGCGAATTGCAAAGTCAAATACGCAGCATCCAGCAGGAGAAAATCTCTGGCGATAACATTTACAGGCTCTTACTGGCATTTGATGAAGTCTACCATTCCGCAACGGAAGCGGAACAGAAAGAGTTTATGAAAGCCTTTATCGAGCGAATTGAGATGTTCCCGGAAAAGAGGAAAGACGGTAGCTGGATAAGGAAGATTGTGTTCAACTTCCCTGTGCCTGTTGATGGCGAGGAAGTGAAAGAACTTCCCTTGGAAACTGAAACAACCGTCGAAACCATTGCGCTTTTGACCCGCGTAAAATAAGGGTTTGTGGGCTTCCTGAGTGACTACGAAAGCCCATTTGACAACGCTTTTTTGAGATGTTGTCAAAGGCTTATTGCCTTTTCAAAGATTTCTACACTGCGCTCTGCCATCTTTTCGGTGGCGTGAGTGTAGACCTGTAAGGTGGTGTTGATATCAGCGTGCCCCAGGCGTGTCTGGACATTTGGGAGAGAGGATGGGAGAGCAATCTATCAGTTACTGAAGCATAAAAAGGTCTGGGATGAATTTACTTGACAACAAAAAATAGTTGCACTATCATCTAAATGGTTGCAGATACATCTAACGCACATTCGCCGGAGAAATCTCAGCGGGTGTGCGTTTTTGTTTTATAGGAAGGGCAGGGAAATGTATGGATCAGACAGAAAGAAAAATGACCAAGATTGCGCGGGAGGTCAGCAAATTTACAGTGCAGACTATGAAAGAAGATGGCATTGGCACGGCGGAGTTTGATTTTATTCATCTTGTACGGCACAATCCGGGTATTACGCAGACCCAGGTGCGGGAGCAGCTTCAGATTGACAAGGGGGCGGCGGCCAGACGGGCTTCCAGCCTGGAGGCAAAAGGTTATCTGATCCGCAAACCGAATCCGAAGGATGGCAGGAGCCAGCTTCTTTACGCGACGAAACTGGCGGAAAATCTGAAGAATTCCAAGGCACGGATTGAAACAATCTTTTATGACTGGCTGTTAGAAGAACTGCCGGAGGCAGAACGGGAGCAGTTCTGCAAAACGCTGGATGCGCTGTACTGGCGCTCCAAGCGGGAGCGGCAGGCAGGATTTGCACATGTGGCAGAGCGCGTGAAAATGATAGATGAAACGGATGTTCAGACGGATAGACTGTGGAAAGCAGCACAGTCCAGCCCACCGGTAGAAGACCAGGAGAGCACAGAGCGGCCCACTGATAGAGAGAAGGTGCAGGAAGATGCGTGAAACGATGGAATCAGATGAGGTGCGAAAACAGATGGAAAATACAGGCAAAGGATTTCGCCCCGACCGGATCCTTTCCTACTTCCGAAAAGAGTGGAAGGTCCTGATCGTCATTACCGTTTCCGGACTGATCTATAACCTGGGACTTCTGGCAGGCCCATGGTTTGAGGGCCGCATGACCGGCTGTCTGATTCGGATTTTACAGGGTATATCCAGGGCGTCGCAGATGCTGACTCTGGTCTGTGCCTATGTGGCCTCCATTGCGGTGGTGCAGAGTTCCCGCTATGTGAAACGCTTTTATGTGCGCCGGTTTGCCAACAACGTAAACCGCCGGATGAAGCAGATCATCTACGGAAGTCTGGTGCGAAAAAGCAGGACAGAGCTGCAGGAGGAAGGTGCCGGAACCGTCATGACCAAGGCCATTCTCGATGTGGATGACTGCGTGGAGGGCATGCGGAAATTCACCACGGAAGTATTTGATACGGGTGTAGCACTGATGGCCTATGCCGGAATGCTTCTGTTTTATGACTGGCGGCTGGCACTGCTTGCTCTGATCTTTCCGCCGGTATCCTACTGCATTGCCGAGAAGATGAAACGGCTGATCCAGAAGACCGGAGCGGCCTGCAAGGAGCAGTCAGGAATTTTAAGCGCAGCAACTCTGGACCGGGGCATCAACGCCCTGACTTACCGGGTGTTTGGCTGCGAGGAAGAACGGCGGCAGGCCTATGAGGAAAATCTGTCCGCCTATGAAAAGGCAGCGGTGAAAGCCAATGTGTGGAATACCGTCATGCAGCCGCTTTACCGGGTCATTTCCATGACGGGTGTGCTGTTTATCTTTTATTTCGGCGGAAAAAATGTGCTGGGAGAGGGATGGAGCACGTGGAGTGTGGCCACCTTCGCTACATTTTTATCCTGTTTTACCAAACTGTCAGTGAAATCCTCCAGCGCGGCAAAGCTGTTCAATGCAGTCCATAAGGCACAGGTATCCTGGAAACGCATCAAACCGTTTATGAAGGTCAGCGGGGACAGCCATATGAACACAAAGATGCTTCCGGGAACATTGCAGGTTACAGACCTTGGTTTTGCGTATCCGGGCGGCAAAAAACTGTTTGAACATCTGAATTTTTCCGCAGAGCCGGGGCAGATCATCGGCATCACCGGGCCGGTGGCCTGTGGAAAATCCACGCTGGGAAAGAGCTTTCTGTGCGAATATCCGTATGAGGGCAGCATTCAGTTTGACGGACAGGAACTGCAAAAGATGGATGAGAAAAAGCGCGCCGGAATCATTGGCTATCTGGGGCACGACCCGGAGCTTTTTAACGATACCATAGAAAATAACATCCGTCTGGGCGGCGGCAGAGAGGCAGAACCCTATCTGAAAGCGGTCTGTCTGGACCAGGATTTAACGTCCGTGGAGGACGGTCTTCAGACGCTGGTGGGAAATGGCGGTGTGCGGTTATCCGGCGGCCAGGCGCAGCGTCTGGCTCTGGCACGGACGCTGTACCACAAAAAGCCTCTTCTGATTCTGGATGATCCCTTCTCGGCACTGGACCGGACAACAGAGCGGGAAGCCTTCGCGCATTTACAGGAGATGGCGAAGGGCAGCATCGTGCTTCTGATCTCCCACCGGCTGTACCTGTTCCCGCAGATGGATCAGATCATCTGGATGGAGACGGGAGAGACCGTAGTGGGAACACACGAAGAACTGCTGAAACAGGTGCCGGAATACGCGCAGCTGTTTGCGGCACAGGAAGGAGGTGCAGGTCATGAAGAAGACTGACCAGGCAGATATGTCCATGAACCCACAGAATGGAAAGGAAAGCAGCCCTGCAAACAGGAAGGAACATGTAGCCGGCATCATCCTGGAGACTGTTCGTCAAAAGGCAGTCCTGTCACTGGGAATTGCGGTCACGGTCTGCGGCGCGGTTGTTGTTTCCCTGTTTCCGCCTTTGGTTCTGGGAACGGTGGTGGACCGCTTGAGTTCCGGGGAACAGCTTGCGTTTTCCCTGGTGATCGCTTATTTTGCCCTGACAGCGCTGACCGGCATGATGGAGGCGGTGCGGGAGGGACTTTTGACGGTATTTGGCCAGAAAATCACCCATGCGCTGCGCAGCCGCCTGATGGCAAAGATGCAGCGGCTGACAGCCGACGGGCTGACCCATCTGGAGCCGGGGGCGCTGGTATCCCGGTTTGTGGGGGATGTGGACACGGTAGAGAATTTGTTTACCTCCGGCATCATCAGCATGTTTGCCGATGCATGCCGCATTGTGAGCATTCTGGCGGTAATCTGGTTTCGCAACCGGGGGCTTTCCCTGGTGCTTCTGGTTTTGCTTCCAGTGCTGTTTCTGTTTACCAGAACCGTGCAGAAAAATATGCTGGCGGCCCAGCTGGAGAACCGCCGCGCCGTGAGCCGGGCATCCGGGTGTGTACCGGAGACTTTGCATAACATCCGCACCATTCATACCCTGGGGAAGGAAAGCTACATGGAACAGCGGTATGACCGCTACATCGGTGACAGCTATCGGGCCATGGAAAAAACCAACTTTTACGATGCGGTCTACTCCCCGGTCATCCTGATTCTGAATGCAGTGGTGGTAGCCATTGTCATGCTGCTTTCCGCGTCGGGCAATCCGAAGGTGCTGACGCTGTTTGGCATGTCAGCCGGTACGGCGGTGGCGGTTATGAATTACATTTCCCAGATCTTCACGCCAGTGGAAAGCCTGGGCATGGAGATTCAGACCATCCAGTCCGCCATTGCGGGTGTAAAGCGGATCAATGAATTTCTGGGGCAGGAGGAGCAGCCTGCTTTGGCGGTCGAACATGCCGAGGCCATGTGTGGGGAAGCAAGGCAGAAGCATCAGAAGCAGGTGATTGGTGCAGTGCTGAAACAGGAACCTGCGGCTGGCGGAAAATCACGGGAATGCACGGCAGAGCAGGACCATCAGGCAGGTCAGTCCGGCAGTATCCGGACGGCAGCTCCGGTCATCGAATTTCGCAACGTCACCTTCGGCTACGATGAGCATATGGTTCTGAAGCATTTGAGCTTTCAGGTGCAGCAGGGCGAGCAGGTCACACTCTCCGGCAGGACCGGTGCCGGAAAGAGCACCATCTTAAAGCTGCTGCTGGGGCTTTATATCCCACAGGAGGGAGCGGTGCTTCTCCATGGCAGACCGGTATCGGAAATCCGGGACACAGAACGGCGAAAACGGTTCGGCTATGTGGAGCAGTCCTTCCATCAGGTGCCGGGCACGGTCAAAGACCAGATTACACTGTTTGACAAAAATATTTCCATGGAAGCGGTGAAGAGGGCCGCCGTCCTGACCGGCCTGGATGAAACCATCATGCAGATGGAGCACGGCTACGATACGGAGTGTACGCCGGAGCTGTTCTCCCAGGGACAATGGCAGCTCCTTTCCATCGCCCGGGCGGCAGCAGCAGACCCGGAACTTCTTCTTCTGGACGAGATCACCGCGAACCTGGACGCGGAGACCGAGCAGGTCGTCTTAAAGGCACTGAAACAGGTATCCGCGGACCGCACGGTCATTTCCATATCTCACCGCACGATGGCAGAACTGGGAAGAATTATTTCCATATAGTAAAATAGACAATTGATTCCTGCTGATGTATAATGAGTGAAAATTTCAGATTTCCTCATTGCGCATTCAGCAGAAAATTTTTATGACAGAAAAGCGAGGCATCTTTATGAAAAACAACGATATCCGTATCCGTGTTGCATCGGAGGACGATGCAGAAGCAATTTTAGCCATTTACGCGCCGTATGTGATCAAAACGGCCATCACGTTTGAATATGAGGTTCCGACACTGGAAGAATTCCGCGGAAGAATCCATCACACCTTGCAGAAGTATCCGTATCTGGTGGCAGAGCAGAACGGGAAGATCCTCGGCTATGCCTATGTCGGCCCGTTTCATGACCGCGCGGCCTACGACTGGGCCGTGGAGACATCCATCTATGTAGATGAAACCCTGCGCCATTCCGGTGTGGGCGGCAGGCTGAACCGTGCGCTGGAGGCCGTGTGCGGGGCTATGGGAATCCTGAACATGGAAGCCTGCATCGGTGTGCCGCAGGTGGAGGACGAGCATCTGACCCGCAACAGCGAGGAGTATCACGCCCACATTGGCTACCGGCTGGTGGGCGAATTTGACAAATGCGGTTACAAATTCGGGCGCTGGTACAACATGGTCTGGATGGAAAAGATGATCGGCGAGCATAAAGATGAGATGCAGACCCCGACCTGGTTCCCGGAACTTTCCGGCGTGCAGGAACTGTTAGACAGCCTGTAAAAAACGGAGTATACTAAAAGCAGAGTTGGGTTATTTTTAAAATAATCTCTCGGAATCCTGAGTGATTATATCCAGCACAGCTGGTGATGAACATTCATTCGATGCCCTTCTTTACAAACAGGAACGGGATGAATTCCATCCGATGTCACAATCAGGCTGGGAAAAGTAACGGTCACAGGAACAGTCATTGATAGCTTTAGAGGCACAATCACAAACACGATGCTTTCGTTCTCTTGCAGAAGTAACAAAAGGAGTACCATCGCCGGCGAGAGCCAGTGCATGGGGATTAATAAGTCCTTTAGAAACAGACTGCTGTAGGAATTCCTGATTATAAAGGTCAAACAGAGAGCCATAAGGCTGTTCAGAAATGGAGAAAGAAGTGTCTTTAATAAAAAAGGAATCTGAAAGCCTTATAACTGCACTCTCTATCATAAGCATATGGCTGCCATGCAGAACATGACAGCCATATGGCAGAAATTATTTTGCTTTCTTTACAGACAGGACTGTGCCGTCAAATGCATCTACTTCATCGACGGTTCCGGTATAGGTAACGGTAACGGTGTCTCCGTCCTTTACATCAGCAAGGCCTTCCGGCTTTTTGTCGTTATCAAAGCTGAATGCATAATCATGTCCGTCGGAGGAGATGGTAAACATGAAATCCTTGATATCACTGATTTCACCGGTCATTGTGGATTCTTCTGCATCTGTGCTTTTGTTTTCTTCCTTGTCAGCTGCGGATTCCTCTTTGGCCGTTTCTTTTGTCTCTTTCTGAGGCTCTTCCTTGGTTTCTTCCTGCTGGGAAGCAGTGGTTTCGGTTCCGGCTGCGGCCGTCTCAGTATTGCTCTTGGCGGAGCATGCAGTTGCCATTGCAAGTACAGCAACAGCGCTAAGAATTGCTAAATATTTCTTTTTCATAGTTGAATTACCAACCTTTCTTTTTGTTTTTGTATTATTTTGAACACAAACACTATCATAGGGAGTAAATGTGAAAAAAGTGTCAGAAGAAACTGACGAAATATTTACGATTCTGACGAAAAACGAACGAAAAGCGATCGTTTTTAAAAACTTGTTGAAAATAAGGTTGTATGATATACTAGGAACACTTAGTGAGGAATGTACTCTCGGAGTCTTTCCTGCACCTGCTTTTGCGGCTTGTTTTCCGCCAGTTGCACCCGAATTTCATCAACATACGCACCGCGTACGCCTCAAAAATTTGGGCACAACTGACAAAAAATCTTCTCGCAAAATCAAGCACAAAAAGATTTCGAGAGCACATTAAATTCATATGGAGGAAGAACAACATGAGCACAAAAGCAGAATACGCGATTTCATTACACGATCAGGGGTACAACTGCGCGCAGGCAGTGGCCTGTACCTTCTGCAAAGAATTCGGGGTAGATGAAACAGAAATGTTTAAGATCGCTGAGGGCTTTGGCCTTGGCATGGGCATGATGGAGATGTGCGGAGCCCTGTCCGGCATGATGATGGTCATCGGCCTTGCCAACAGCGTGGGAGATTTAAACAAGGGCATGCCGACCAAGGGCAGCACCTACAAGCAGGTCAAGGAATATGTGAAGAAATTCCAGGAGAAGAACGGCTCCTATCTGTGCCGCGAACTCAAAGGCGTGGAGACCGGCAAGGTACTTTGCAGCTGCCCGCAGTGCATCATGGACGCCGTGGCGCTGACCGAGGAGTATCTGAAGGAACATCAGGCAGAGAAATAAGGGGTGCGAAACGTGCGGAGGAAACATGCAGATCTGATTGAGGGCAACATTTTTCAGGCCCTTCTGGTCTTTGCCGTGCCGCTGCTGATCGGAAATCTGTTCCAACAGCTTTACAACACGGCAGATTCTTATGTAGTCGGAAACTTTGTGGACACCAACGCGCTGGCGGCGGTCGGTGCGTCGGTATCGGTCATCCAGATGCTGGTGGGCTTTTTTATGGGCCTGTCGGTCGGTGCCGGTGTAGTCATTGCCCAGTATTTCGGGGCAGGAAAAAAAGAAGAGATGAGCCAGGCCATTCACAGCGCCCTGGCTTTCACCGTCCTGTTAAGCGTGCTGTTCACCGTTGTCGGCATAGCGGTTACGAGGCCGCTTTTGCAGGCCATCGGCGTGCCGCAGGAGGTGCTGCCACATTCCATACTGTATCTGACCATCTATTTTGCCGGAATCACCTTTCTTCTGTTTTATAACATGGGCTCCGGCATCCTGCGGGCCATCGGCAATTCCCGGGATCCGCTCATTTATCTGGCCATCGCCAGTGTGCTGAACGTCATTCTGGATGTCATCCTGGTGTGCGGGGCACGGCTTGGCGTAGCGGGCGTTGCCCTGGGAACGCTGATTGCGCAGGCCGTCAGTGCCTTTCTGGTCATGCGTCAGCTGGTACAGACCCGGGAAGACTACCGGGTAGAACTGAAAAAGATCCGCTTCCATGGGAACATGATCCGCCAGATCATCATGGTGGGACTTCCGGCGGCGCTGCAGCAGAGTATTACGGCATTCTCCAATGTGGTAGTGCAGTCCTATATCAACAGCTTCGGAACGGCTGCCATAGCCGGATACTCCACCACAGTGCGGATCGATGGATTTTTGCAGCTGATTTTGCAGAGCTTTAACATGACCATCACCACCTTTGTGGGGCAGAACATTGGCGCGGGCAAAACCGACCGTGTCAAACGCGGCATTTTCACCGCGTGGGTCATGTGCTCCGTGATCATCCTGGGCGGAAGCATCCTGATGAACCGGGAAGGCGGGGCGCTGGTGCAGCTCTTTACGGATGACGCGGCGGTGATCGTCAACGGAGCGGCAATCCTGAAGGTATTCTCCTACGGCTACATGATGCTGCCGGTGGTGCAGATCTTAAGCGGCGCGCTGCGCGGTGCAGGCAAATCCAGCATTCCGATGTTCTTTATGCTGGGCTGCTTCGTGGTGGTCCGCCAGATTTACCTGGCCATCACCGTGCCGAGAACCCACAGCCTTCTGGTAGTGATTGCCGGATGGCCGCTGACCTGGGTGCTCTGCGCAGTGGGCATGGCAGTATATTTCTTCCGGGCGGACTGGATGAAGGGCGCGGAAAAGCTGGTACAGGAACACTGATTTTCAACAAAATTTCATAAGTCCGGTATACCGGATCCATTTCTCACAAAGACTAAGACAGAATTCATTACTGTGGAAAACGGTCTGCGCTTTTGCCGTGCGGACCGTGATTCAGGAAAGAGAGGGTCTTATGAGCAATGTGATCAAATCCAGAAAAGCCGCAGTCATTGGCTGCGGCTTTGTTGGTTCTGCGACAGCGTTTACCCTGATGCAGAGCAAGCTGTTTTCCGAACTGGTGCTTTTGGACGTGAATAGGGAAAAGGCAGATGGGGAGGCAATAGATATTTCCCATGGCGTACCCTTTGCGGCGCCCATGAAGATTTACGCGGGGGATTACGATGATGTGGCGGACGCGGCCATCATCATTGTGACGGCGGGGGCCAACCAGAAGCCGGATGAGACCAGGCTGGATCTGGTGCACCGGAACGTGGAAATCTACAAGAGCATCATCCCGGAGATCGCCAGCCGGAACTTTGGCGGCATTTTGCTGATCGTGTCAAATCCAGTGGACATTTTAACGTATGTGGCGCTTCGCTTAAGCGGACTGCCGGAAAACCGCGTCATCGGCTCCGGCACGGTTCTGGACACAGCCCGGATGAAGTACGCCCTGGGGGAACATCTGCGGGTGGACAGCCGCAGCGTCCATTCCTACATTGTGGGGGAACATGGTGACAGCGAGATCGCGGTGTTAAGCAGCACCAACATTTCCGGCATTCCGCTGGACACCTTCTGCGAGATGCGTGGCTACGACAATCCGAAAATGGAGCTGGACGAGATCGCGGAGTCCGTGAAAAACAGCGCCTACGATATCATCGCTAAAAAGCAGGCCACCTACTACGGCATCGCCATGTCCGTGCGGCGCATCTGTGCCTGCATCATCCGCAACGAGCGGTCCATTCTGCCGGTGTCCTCCATGATGCATGGCGAATACGGCATCCGCGACATCACCCTGAGCATGCCCGCGGTGCTGGGCCTGGACGGCGTGGAAACCCATGTGCCGATCTCATTGAATGAAGATGAAACGACCCGGCTGATCCAGTCGGCGGAGATACTTAAAGGGATTGCGGAGGGGCTGGAATTGTAGACTGGAGCCTCCTTCTGTGGTATAATTTTTTCATTATGCAATCACAGAAGGAGGCTTTTTTCATGGCATTGCAGGATCCGAAAAAGGCAGAACATTATCGATGCATCGGGCTTTTAGCTCATGTGGATGCGGGAAAAACGACTCTGTCAGAAGCATTTTTATATACAACAGGAACGACAAGAAAGCTTGGGCGCGTGGACAACCGGGACGCGTACCTGGACACTTATGCTCTGGAGCGGGAGCGCGGCATCACCATCTTTTCCAAGCAGGCCGTGTGCCAGCTGGGGGATACCACGGTGACGCTGCTTGATACGCCGGGCCATGTGGATTTCTCCGCGGAGATGGAACGGACGCTGCAGGTGCTGGACTACGCGGTGCTGGTCATCAGCGGAGCGGACGGCGTGCAGGGACACACGGAGACGCTGTGGAGCCTGCTAAGGCGTTATCAGGTACCGACCTTCCTTTTTATCAATAAAATGGACCAGCCGGGCACCGAAAGGGAGGCGCTGATGGCGGAACTGCAAAAGCGGCTGAGCGAATTTTGCATAGATTTTTCGCTGCTGGACGGTCCGAAAGAAGAAGTGCCGCAGGAATGCTGGGAGACCATTGCCATGGCAGACGAGGAACTTCTGGAGCGGTATCTGGAAAGCGGAGAGATTGCAAATGATGAGGTATGCAGGCTGATTCGCGGGCGGAAGCTGTTTCCATGTTACTTTGGCTCTGCTTTGAAGCTGCAGGGAGTGGAAGAACTGTTGTCCGGGCTGGAGCGCTGGATGCATGATGCTGAGCTGGATAAATCTGCGGAATTTGGCGCGAAGGTTTTTAAAATTTCGCGGGACGAGCAGGGCAGCCGTCTGACTCACATGAAGATCACATCCGGCAGTCTGAAAGTAAAGGACTTTTTGCAGGAAAAAGGAAAGGAGGCAGAAAAGGTAAACCAGATCCGCATCTATTCCGGTACAAAATATGAAACGGTAAATGAGGCGGTAGCGGGTATGATCTGCGCGGTAACCGGGCCTCTTTCTACTTATCCTGGTCAGGGCATCGGAACGGAAGCAGAGTCCGAACTTCCGGTTTTAGAGCCGGTTCTGACTTACCGGGTGGAACTCCCGGAGGAATGCGATGCCCACAAGATGCTGGCGGACTTAAAGCAGCTTGAGGAAGAAGAACCGGAGCTTCACATTACCTGGAATGAGCAGGCACAGGAAATTCAGGTGCAGGTCATGGGTGAAGTGCAGATTGAGGTGTTAAAAAGTCTGGTTGCAGAGCGTTTTGGCGTGGATATCCGTCTGGATGCGGGAAGCATTGTCTATAAGGAGACCATTACCGCCACGGTGGAGGGCGTGGGCCACTTTGAGCCGCTGCGCCACTACGCGGAGGTACACCTTCTGATGGAACCGGGGGAGCCGGGCAGCGGACTGCAGTTTTCCGCACGGTGCAGCGAGGACTTTTTAGACCGGAACTGGCAGCGGCTGATCTTAACCCATCTGGAGGAAAAACGCCACCGGGGCGTGCTGACCGGATCGGAGATCACGGATATGCAGATTACGCTGATTGCCGGGCGGGCGCATCAGAAGCATACCGAGGGCGGAGATTTCCGCCAGGCAACGTACCGGGCAGTACGCCAGGGACTGTGTGAGGCAGCAGCGGAGGGCTGTGTGCAGATTCTGGAGCCGTATTATGCCTTTAAGCTGGAGGTGCCGTCCGAATATGTGGGCCGAGCCATGACGGATCTTGAGCGCATGAAGGGAACCTTTGAGCCGCCGGAGGTGGACGGGGAAAACATGGTCTTAAGCGGCGTGGTGCCGGTGGCCACCATGCAGAATTACCAGCGGGAGGTTGTGTCCTACACCAAGGGCCGGGGCCGTTTAAGCTGCGTGCTGCAGGGGTACTTCCCATGCCACAACGCGGTGGAAGTGGTGGAAAACACCCATTATGAGGCAGAACTGGATCTGGCTGACCCAACCGGTTCGGTATTCTGTGCCCACGGGGCCGGATTTGTGGTGCCGTGGTATGAGGTAAAACATTATATGCACATCCAGACCGGGATTCCGGTGCTGGGAGAGGAAGCATGCGCGGATGCGGGAGCAGGTGAGGGCGGATGGAATGCGGGCAGCAGACGGGATTCTGGTGTCAGCGGGACATTTGATGCAGGCGGCTGGGCAGGTTCGTCAGGGAGTGCTGGCGCTGGTGTCGGCCGTCAGTCTGGCACATCTGAATCACAGACAGGAAACCGAGGCAGTCGTGCCGGCAGTGGAAGCGCCTCCTTCGGTGCCGACGACAAGGAGCTGGAGGCCATCTTCACCCGCACATACGGCGAGAGCAAGCGCAAACTCTCCTACGACAGCGGTCCGCGCCAGGTCGTGTACGATGCCGGAAAGTATGGCTGCGCCAAAAAAGAAGAGCCGGTGGAGGAGTACCTTCTGGTGGACGGCTACAACATTCTGTACGCCTGGGACGAACTGCGGGAGCTGATGAAGATTACGC
Organism: Ventrimonas faecis; assembly: GCF_040096075.1. NCBI lineage: Bacteria > Bacillati > Bacillota > Clostridia > Lachnospirales > Lachnospiraceae > Ventrimonas > Ventrimonas faecis. Next base: position 10,299 of record NZ_JBBMFJ010000001.1, on the reverse strand, counting down.
TGGACGGTGCCCGCCACCGCCTGATGGACATGCTCTGCAACTACCAGGGCTACCGCAAATACAACCTGATCGTGGTGTTTGATGCCTACAAGGTTGCCGGAGGAGTAGGAAGCGCCGAAGATTACCATAATATCCATGTGGTCTACACGAAAGAGGCGGAGACCGCGGACCAGTACATTGAAAAATTCGCCCATGACATGGGAAAGAAACACCGGGTGACGGTAGCTACTTCCGATGGCTTGGAGCAGGTTATTATTCGGAGTCAGGGCTGCCTTCTGATGTCGGCAAGTGATCTCGCAGAAGATATGGAGCGTGTCAGCCGCCAGATCGAGGAAGACCGCGGAAATCTGGTGAAGCCGGGGAAGAATTATCTGTTTGCGGGAGTGGAACAGGACTTGGCAGAGTATCTGGAACAGGTGCGGCTTGGAAAAATCCCGGCTCCGTCGGAACAGGTCTTTGAGGAACCGTTTGGAAAAAAGACCGGGACAGAAGAAAAGAAGGCATGAACAAAAAACGTTGCAGGAAAACTTAGCGAGAAAGCTTCGCAGAACCGGAATTGCACCTTGAAAAATTGTTCTGTGTGAAGTACAATATATTTGATTCGTCAATTTTTAAACAAACCCTGTTGGGAATGCAGGGAGCAGACATTGCGCTCTGCATGCTGTGGATGCCGCAATGATCGGACCGGAATCCCGGTCGTTAAATAGAAGGAGAAGCGATCATGGAAAAAAGACCAGTGGTATTAATGATCCTGGATGGATATGGACTGAATGACAACTGCGAGGCTAACGCAGTCTGCGAGGGCAAGACCCCGATCATGGACCAGCTTATGAGCCAGTGCCCGTTTGTAAAGGGACAGGCAAGCGGCCTGGCAGTCGGACTGCCGGACGGTCAGATGGGAAACTCTGAGGTAGGCCACTTAAACATGGGTGCCGGCCGCATCGTATATCAGGAGCTGACCCGCATCACCAAGTCCATTGAGGATGGAGATTTCTTCTCCAACGAGGCGCTGATGGCGGCTGTTGAAAACTGCAAAAAGAATGATTCTGCCCTGCATATGTTCGGCCTGGTTTCCGATGGCGGCGTGCACAGCCACATCACCCACATTTACGGATTGCTGGAGCTGGCAAAGAGAAATGGTCTCTCCAAGGTTTATGTACACTGCTTCTTAGACGGCCGTGACACTCCGCCGACCTCCGGCAAGGAGTTTGTGGAGGCTTTGGAAGCAAAGATGGCAGAGCTTGGCGTTGGTAAAGTAGCAATGGTTTCCGGCCGTTACTACGCTATGGACCGTGATAAAAACTGGGACCGTGTGGAGAAAGCCTATAATGCGCTGACAAAGGGTGAGGACAATCACGCAGAGCATGCAGCAGAGGCCATTCAGGCTTCCTACGATGACGGCAAGACCGATGAGTTCATGATGCCGACTGTCATTATCGAGAATGGCGCTCCGGTTGGAACCATCAAGACCGGTGACTCCGTGATCTTCTTCAACTTCCGTCCGGACCGTGCCCGTCAGCTGACCCGCGCCTTCTGCGATGACGAGTTTACCGGATTTGACCGTGGCGAGCGCGTGAAGACTACCTTCGTCTGCTTCACCGATTACGATGAAACGATTGAGAACAAGCTGGTAGCATTCAAGAAAGAAAGCATCACCAACACCTTCGGTGAATTCCTGGCAGCCCATGGCTTAAAGCAGGCCCGCATTGCCGAGACCGAGAAGTACGCGCATGTAACCTTCTTCTTCAACGGTGGCGTGGAAGAGCCGAACCCGGGCGAGGACCGCATCCTGGTTCCGTCTCCGAAGGAAGTAGCCACTTACGATTTAAAACCGGAGATGAGCGCACCGGCAGTCTGCGACAAGCTGGTAGACTGCATCAAGTCCGGCAAGTACGATGTGATCATCATCAACTTCGCAAACCCGGATATGGTGGGACATACCGGCGTGGAGAGCGCAGCCATCAAGGCCATTGAGGCTGTAGATGCCTGTGTTGGCAGGGCAGTAGACGCCATCAAAGAAGTGAATGGTGTCATGTTTATCTGTGCTGATCATGGAAACGCAGAGCAGCTGGTAGATTACAGCACCGGCGAGCCGTGGACCGCACATACCACCAACCCGGTACCGTTCATTCTGGTTAATGCAGATCCGTCTTACAAGTTAAGAGAAGGCGGCTGCCTGGCAGATATTGCCCCGACCCTTATTGAACTGATGGGTATGGAGCAGCCAAAAGAGATGACCGGAAAATCTCTGCTGATTCAGTAACATGATTATAAAATAACGAAAATGCCAGGGGTGCCGAATTGGCACCATCTGGCATTTTTCTGTTTATGATGATTCGTAACTGTGAGGGTACTGAACAGTTATGATGATTCAGAGTCTGCGGGAAGCCGGTATCTGTGCCAGCAGATAACAGAGCGGCACCAGGTACAGGAAAAACGATGCAAAGATACTGGTGAGCGGCGCGCCGATGGTGGCAAGCGGCACAGCACCCGCGATGGACCAGGGAATGAGTGGTGCCACGACCACGGCGGAGTTTTCCAGATCCAGCGCCATGCGGCTGGCATCGGGTTCCAGTTCGCTGCCGAGCTGGTCCGTCAGCATAATGGATAATGTCTGGTTGCAGGCTATCATGGAGGTGCCGACCGAAGCCAGCAAAATGGCGCCAAACGGTGTGATGCATTTTCCAAGCTTTAACAGTCCGGCTTTCAGTCCGTCCAAGAGTCCGGTGCTCTGAAAGATTCCGGCGTAGGAGGAGGAAATACACACGATGGCGGCGACTTTTACCATGGAGCGGATGCCGCCACCGTCCAGAAATGCGGCTGCCTGCGGATCTGCGGCATGGTAACCGGTAAGAAGCAGTCCGGGCAGTTCCGCCAGAGAAAAATGCTGGATCGCGAATCCGACCCCAAGAGAAGCCAGGATGCTGGCGAGCATGGCGTATTTGACCGGAACCCGCATCAGCGCAAGCGCGAAAATGACAATGGCCGGGAAAAGCGCCGCCGGATGGAGCGCTACCTCACGTCCAAACAAGGCGGTTAAGTCGGTCTGGGCACTCTGGCTATGCAGCTGAAATCCCAGCACGCCGTACAGCGCGCAGGTAAGAAGAAATGGCAGCCATGCGCAGCGGACCATGTTTTTCATGTTGTCGAAGATGCTGGTTTTTGTCAGTTCACTGACTAAAAGCGCACTGGTGGAAAACGGAGAACACCGGTCTCCAAAGAACGCGCCGGAGAGAATGGCACCGCCAAGAAGCAGCGGATTTGCCCCGGCAGAAACACCCATGCTCATGCAGATCACGCCAATGGTGGCAGCTGTGCCGAAGGAGGTTCCGGTCAGCACGGAAATTCCGCAGTTTAAAAGAAAGGAAACCAGCAGGATGACCTCCGGGCGCAGCAGCTTTGCCGCATGGCAGATGATGTAGGGAATGGTGCCGCAGGCCCGCCAGAGGGCGGTCATCATACCAATCAGGAGAAACACGATCAGGATATTTTTCGCGGTGAGGACACCGGTGTAGAGCATTGAAACAATCTTTTTTGGAGAATTTCCTTTTTTGGCGGCATAGCCGCAAAAGAGGATGAGCCCGGCAAAGAGGGCATACAGGGTAGGGAGCTTCAAAAGAAGGCAGACTACCAGAATGAGGGAAAAAAGACCCAGGGTAATGGTTTCCATAAAAACGCTCCTTTGTATAAATGGGGAATTATGGGTATTTTAGCATAAGAAGTTTCATTTTCCAATCCCGTATTTTCGTTCGGAACGGTTCCTTTTTCGATGGTTTTCATCGTTTTTTTCTGTGAAAAATAATACTTTCCTTTCTAACCAAAATGAGATAGAATGGGTTGTAATATATTTTGATGAGAAACCGGTTCGGACCGGATCAGATACCCCGTGGAAGGAGAACAACATGAAAATTGCAATTGTTACGGACAGCAACAGCGGCATTACCCAGTCTCAGGCAGGTGAACTGGGAATCTTCGTGCTTCCGATGCCTTTTATGATCAATGGAGAAACCTTTGAGGAAGATATCAATCTGACTCAGGAAGAATTTTACAAACGCCAGGCGGAGGACGCGGATATCAGCACCTCCCAGCCGTCTCCGCAGGATGTGACGGATCTCTGGGACAAACTGCTCGCAGAAGGATATGAGCAGATTGTCCATATCCCCATGTCCAGCGGCTTAAGCGGCTCCTGTCAGACCGCCCGCATGCTGGCCGATGATTACGAGGGAAAGGTATTTGTAGTGAACAACCAGCGCATTTCCGTGACCCAGCGCCAGTCCGCACTGGACGCGAAGGAACTGGCAGAGGCTGGTTTTAACGGAGAACAGATTTTCGAGATCCTGGAACGCGTGAAGATGGAATCCAGCATCTACATCACGGTTGATACCCTGAAATTTTTAAAGAAGGGCGGCCGTATCACCCCGGCGGCAGCTGCGCTGGGAACGCTCCTTCGCATCAAGCCGGTGCTGCAGATCCAGGGCGAGAAGCTGGACTCTTTTTCCAAGGTACGCACCATGAAACAGGCCCGCACCACCATGCTGGCAGCGGCCGAGAAGGACTTAAAAGATCGTTTTGCGGATCCGGAGGCAGAGAATACCTGGATGCTTGTGGCGCACACCCAGAATGATGAAATGGCGGCTGAGTTCGCAAAAGAAATCGAGGAGCATTATCCGAAGGCCGGAGCTGTTTACCGTGCTCCTCTGTCCTTAAGCATTGCCTGCCACATCGGACCGGGTTCCCTGGCTGTGGCTATGTCCAAAAAGATCGACATAGAGGCAGAACGGAAACGCTATGGCTTATAAGATGAAAAAGCTGCAGATCCCCTGGCTCAAAAAGCGGGTGGTCAGCTTAAAGGTGCCCATCACCCTTTGTCTGGTGCTGTTTGGAATCATCCCCATGTTTCTGTGCACCCAGACAATTTTGAGCTCGGTGAAGCAGACGCAGATTGACGAGCGCATGGTGGAGGTACAGAACCAGTGCCAGATCTTAAGCAGTAAGATTGCCCGCACCGGATATTTGAGCGGGGAAGATAAGGGCAGCTTAAACAGTGAGATCGAGACCATTGCGGATGTCTACAACGGGCGTATCGTGGTGGTGAATCAGGATTTTAGGATCGTGCAGGACACGTTCCACATTGCGGAAAACCGCATGCACATCGCCGAGACCGTCATCCGTGCGTTTCAGGGGGAGACGGTGAGCCGCTATAACCGCGATAAGCATTATTTTGCCCAGGCGGTTCCCATTTACAGCCTTTCCCAGGACAAAAACATTGAGGGAGTTCTGGTCATGACGGCATCCACGGAGGCCATGATGCGCCTGACCGATGCGGTAGGCGACCGGCTGGTGTTGTTCCAGGTCATCCTGGTCCTGGTTCTGATCCTGGCTGCCGTGCTGGCTGCCGCCATGATGGTGCGGCCGTTTAAGGAGTTTCAGGCGCGGCTTCATCATGTGGAGCAGGGCGCGCTGAATACGGATATCAGCTCCGAGGCATACCGGGAGACCCGGGACATTTCCAGTTCCGTGGCCCAGACCATCACCAAGCTGCAGGAGGTGGACCAGTCCCGCCAGGAGTTTGTATCCAACGTGTCCCATGAGTTAAAGACGCCCATTACGTCCATCCGCGTGCTTGCAGATTCCCTGATGGGCATGGGTGAGGTGCCGGTGGAGCTTTACCGGGAGTTTATGGAGGACATCTCCAATGAGATTGACCGGGAAAGCAAGATCATCGACGATCTGTTGTCCCTCGTCAAGATGGACAAATCCGAGGCGGAGTTAAATATCACCCAGGTGAACTTAAATGTTCTGGTGGAGCAGATCTTAAAGCGGCTGCGGCCCATTGCCAACCGGCGCAAGGTGGAGCTGATCTTTGAGAGTATCCGGGAGGTGACTGCCGATGTGGACGAGATGAAGCTGTCCCTGGCCATCACGAACCTGGTGGAGAATGCCATCAAGTACAATATGGAAGAGGGCTGGGTGCGGGTAACTCTGGATGCGGACCACAAGTTCTTTTACCTGAAGGTGCAGGATTCCGGCATCGGAATTCCGGAGGATGTACAGGACCGTATTTTTGAGCGCTTCTACCGCGTAGACAAGGCGCGTTCCCGGGAAACCGGCGGCAGCGGCCTTGGCCTTGCCATCACCCGGAACGTGGTGCTGATGCACAAGGGCGCCATCAAGTTAAGCAGCAAAGAGGGCGAAGGCAGCACCTTTACGCTGCGTATCCCGTTAAACTACATTGCCTAGCAGGAGGAACTATGGAACGAAAAAAGCATAGCCGTCCGGGCTTCGCGCAAAGCTCTGGCGCAAAGAATCTGCTGCTTCTGGCACTCCTGCTTTCCGTACTTTTGTTGGCCGGGTGCCAGAAGCGGGAAAAACCGCTGGAGGATGGCGAGTCTGAGTACCAGATCTACTACATGAACCAGGCGGTGACCAGACTCATCGCGCAGCCCTACCGCACAAAGACAACGGATACAGACGCACTCATCGGAGAACTGATGGAGAACCTGCTTCATGTTCCGGCAGATCTGGAGGCTCAGGTGGTCTTATCCGACAAAGTGGTGTATCAGGGCTGCAGGAAGGATGACACCGTACTGTATCTGTTTTTTGACAACAATTATACCAGCATGAACGCCTGCCAGGAGATTTTATGCCGGGCGGCGCTGGCTCGGACCCTGACTCAGGTGCCGGGAATTGAGTATATCAGCATTTACTCCGGAGATCAGCCGCTGCTCGATAAGAGTGGGATGCCGGCAGGCCCCATTTCCGCGGCGGATTTCGTGGACAGCATCACCGATGTCAACGCCTACGAGCGCACGGAGCTGACGCTGTATTTTACCGACGCGAACGGAACCATGCTGTATCCGGAGAAGCGCAGTGTCATGCACAACGTGAATACTTCGGTGGAGCGGGTCATCATTGAGGAACTCATCAGCGGACCGGAACAGCCGGGGCTGATGCCAACGTTGAATTCCGACATCAAGATCTTAAACGTGTCGGTCAACGAGAACGTCTGCTACGTGAATTTTGACGCGGCGTTTTTAAACAATTCCCTGGAAGTGAAGGATTACATCCCGATCTATTCCATTGTCAATTCCTTATCGGAGCTTTCCAATGTAAACCGTGTGCAGATCACGGTGAACGGCTCCCAGGAGGTGACATTCCGGGAAAACATTTCATTAAATACCTTGTTTGAGAGAAATCTCGACTATACAGGAGGCAATTAATATCAAACATCCATTGCTGCTTTTGACAGGGGGATTCGTACTTGGAGAGGTCGTGATCCTGCATCAGAGCACAATGAAGGAACTGGCACCGCTTCTTGCGGTGGCGCTTATGCTGTGCGTGGCTGCCGTGTGCGCGGACCGGCGCAGACAGTTATTCTGGGGCAGGAGCTTAGGACTAAAGCTTTTGCCCCTTTTTGTCGTGTCCGGCATGGCACGGGGCTTTGTGGAGGAGCGCATTGTGCTTGCGGAGCAGAAGCAGGCGCTGGAGGAGGAGAGCACTTACGGAGTGGGGGAAATCTGCGGGATCACGGAAAAGGAAAGCTGGAGTGTGCTGCTCTTAAGGGACGTGGGGACAGAGGCAGGAAAGCTGCGGTATCTGCAGGTGTACGCGGAGCGGGCTGACGCGGCAGAGAAATCAGAAACGGGCCTGGCCGGGCGGCCAGTGGGGCAGGTGGCAGAGAAAGAACAGACATCCGGGCGTATGCCGCAGTCAGATCACCCGGATCAGACAGAGTACCGGATCGGGGATGTGGTGCGGGTCTGGGGCGAATTTACACAGTTTCAGCCGGCCTCCAACCCGGGAGAGTTTGACTACGCTTCTTACTACCGCGGCCAGAAGCTCATATGGCGGGTATTTGCGCTGACAGTGCGGAAGGTGGAAAACGGAGAAGGGCTATCCTATGTGCTGCCGAATGGAATTTTGCGTGTCCGCATCTGGGCGGCAGCCCGCCTGCGGCTCCTTGCCGGAGAGGAAGACGGCAGTATTTTCGCAGCCATGCTTCTGGGGGACAAAAGCGGCATGTCAGAAGAAATCCGGGATCTGTATCAGAAAAACGGAATTGCGCATCTGCTGGCAGTGAGCGGCCTGCATCTGTCTCTGGTCAGCATGGCGGCCTACGGACTGCTGCGAAAGGCCGGGGCCGGATATGGCCGGGCGGCGGTGGCGGGAGGTGTGGTGCTGATCCTTTACAGTATTCTCACCGGGGCATCTCCATCCGTGATTCGTGCCCTGATCATGACGTTGTGTGGCTTTCTGGCGGCCTGGCTGGGGCGCACCTACGATCTGCTGTCGGCCATGGGACTGTCTGCGCTGATGCTTTTATGGCACAGTCCGTATCTGATGGATCAGGCGGGGGGTACAGCTTTCGTTTGCGGCCATTGGAGGAATCGGACTGGCGAAGGAGCTGGAGGAATGGGGGGCCGTATGGGCTGAAAAGGGAGCCGAGTCAGAAACGACATTGCTTTTTGGCGCAGGCGGTGAGGGAGCGCAGGCGTGGGAGCAGACCCTGCGTCTGACGCTTTGCATGCAGCTTGTTTCGCTCCCTGTTGTTCTGTGGCATTTCTTTTCTTATCCGCTTTACGGAATTTTTCTGAATCTGCTGGTGGTTCCGCTGACCGGGATTATCGTGGGAAGTGGAGCAGGCAGTCTTCTGGCGAGTCTTTTTGCGATTCGTGCCGGCACATTTCTGACCGGGGGAGGTCGGGCCGTGCTTGCCTGGTACGAGATTTGCTGCCGGTGGTTTCTGAGACTGCCAGGCAGCAGCCTGCTTCGGGGCAGACCGGAGCTGTGGCAGATTGTGGTGTATTATATGGCGCTGGGAGTGCTGATTTATGTCCTTTTTAAAAGGGACAGGCAGCCAAAAGCAAGAATGGCTGGTCTTAAAATCAGCCGGATCCTGCGTGGAAAGCGGGAAGTGGTTCTGGTCTGCTTTCTGCTTGCGTCACTGTTTTCTTTGCGTCCGCCCGCAGTCCGCGGCCTGGAGGTGACGATTCTGGATACAGGTCAGGGGGATGGCATCTGTATCCGCACAAGGAATCAGGTGATTCTGGTAGATGGCGGCAGCACGGACCAGAAGGAACTGGGGCAGTACCGGTTGGAGCCGTTTTTTCAAAGCAAAGGCATCCGTCAGATTGACCTGGCCATTGTCACCCATGGAGACTGGGATCATATCAGTGGCCTGAGCTGGCTGCTGGAGCAGGCGTCAGAAGAGGAGTCTGGAACGGCTTCCGGAAGGATCCGCGTAAAAGCACTGGCCATGCCGGAAGCAGGAAAAGGAGAAGAGGTGTACGAGCGGCTGGAGCAGCTGTGCGAAAAGCAGGGCGGTCAGGTCGTGTGGATCGCAAGGGGGGATGTGGTGAAGCAGAATGCCAGTGACAGCCCGGCAGGCAGCACAGGCGTGCAGGCCATCTGGGAACGTCTGGGTAGAAGGACTGGCGGCGCCGGGGAAAATTTGCTGCGCCTGCAGTGCCTTTATCCGGAATCTGTTTCCGGGCACAGCACACCGGTATCCGGTACAGACCGCAACGAACACTCTCTGGTATTCCGGCTGGATTACGGAGAATTTCATATGCTGCTGACCGGTGACATGAGCGCAGATGGAGAGGCAGATCTGGTGCGGCTGGAGTCTGGCACTGAGGGGAAGGTGCCGATTGGAACAGATTCAACAGATGTGCGGGAATCCGGGATGAAGGAGGAAAAGGCAGGACGGCCAGAAGCAGGAGATATCTGGATTTTGAAGGTCGCCCATCACGGATCCGGTTATTCCAGCAGCGAAACGTTTCTTGCCTGGCTGAACCCGGACTATGCGGTGATCTCCTGCGGGAAAAAGAACCGTTATGGCCATCCGCACCCGGACACGCTGGAGCGTCTTTCTGAATGTGAAAGCCAGATCCTTCAGACGAAAGAAAGCGGCGCCATTATCTGGCAAACAGACGGGCACCGCATCACATGGACGGGCTGGAAGACAGCCCGGGAAGGATAACGATATTTCGGGGAGAAGAGAAAAAGAGTCGTATGGTTGTGTGGCTAGAAAGCGGCTCCACTGCGAAGATTCTGAAATATATAGGAAAAATAAGCATCCTGCGTTTCTTTTCTGGTCCGGCGGCTGCAGAAGAAGCTTTCTCCGTTTTTCAGAAGAATCTTGCCATCTTCGGAGATGTTCTGTACCTGGGAGAAGTTTAACTAAACACTACAAGAATTCCCCCATCCTCTTTAGGTGGTAGGATGAATTGCCTGCTTTTGATTTCTGATATTGCAATAACTGGCATGATTCTATATTGCACATAGCTGTGCTAATAA